>JBJERK010000350.1:0-1981 GCA_051882255.1 Ruminiclostridium sp. | reverse complement strand
ATAGAAAATCGAACCCCCTTCAACGTCTCTTAGTCCTGCAACTGCTTCACAGATTTCCTTCTGACCGCTTCCCGAAACTCCTGCAATACCAAGAATTTCCCCGCTTCGTACCTCAAAAGAAACCCCGTCAACGGCTACTGCACCTTCATCGCTTAAAACAGTAAGGTCTTCAAGCTTAAGCAGCGTTTCTCCCGGCTCGCATTCGGGGCGCTCGATTTCCAGCTTAACCGCTCTGCCCACCATAAGGTCGGTAAGCTCTGCGGGGCTTGTTTCGGAAGTATTTACGGTAGCAACGCTTACGCCCTTTCGCAGAACTGTTACACGGTCGCTTATTTCCATAACCTCGTTAAGCTTGTGGGTTATGATGATGATAGCGCAGCCCTTGTCCCGCATTATCCGCAGGATTGAAAACAGCTTCATTGTTTCCTGAACGGTAAGAACTGCGGTAGGCTCGTCCAGAATAAGAATATCCGCACCGTAGTACAGCACTTTTAATATCTCAACCGTCTGCTTTTCGCTTACCGACATATCGCAGATGTGCTTTGCAGGGTCGATATTAAAGGAGTATTCCTCACAGATTTTTCCTATGCGCTTGAAGCGTTCCGCTGTCAGAAAAACACCCTTTTCATGGTCAGAGGACATTATGATATTATCTGCGGCTGTAAACTTTTCAACCAGTTTGAAGTGCTGATGTACCATACCGATTTTGTAGCGCTTTGAATCCTCCGGAGAGTTTATTGCCGCCTGCTCGCCGTTGATATAGATAGTACCGCTGTCGGGCTTATAGATACCCGAAAGCATATTCATAAGCGTAGTTTTTCCCGAGCCGTTTTCACCGAGAAGCGCAAGTATTTCTCCCTTGCGCACCTGCAGGTCAATCGAATCGTTGGCGATTACCGAGCCGAAGGTTTTCCGTATTCCCTTAAGCTCTATCGCCGCTTTTTCCTCTGCCACACAATCACCCCTGTAAATTTATTATTGACTGCTGCCAAAAAACAAAACAAAAAACCAAGAAAACACCCTTGCCTTAAGGTAAAGGTGCTTTCCAGGAGGTGCGGAAAAGCTCCGCACCCTAAGCTTTAATGATTATGCAAGCTCAACGCCCTTAACAAAGTAGTTCATTGTGCCCTTGATTACACCGTCGTCAACAGGAGCTACAGCTGCACCTGTGTTGTCGGTAAGGGGAGAATCAGTCTTAACAACATTTCCGTCAGCGTCAAAGGAAAGAGCAACGCCGCTGAATACGTCCCATTCGCCGCTCTTCATAAGCTCTGTAACAGCGTCGATATATTTCTGAGTATTTTCAGCGCAGTTCTTTGTAACGGGAGATACGCCTACAAGACCAACCTCGATGCCTGCATAGTAGTTGCCAAGCTCAGCCCACTTGCCGTCGATAACAGCCTGAACAGCGGCAGTATAGTAAACGTCCCAGTTCCAGATTGTAGCAACGAGGTGTGCGTCGGGAGCCTGAGCAGTCATATCGGAGTTATAGCCGCAGCCGAATACGCCTGCATTCTGAGCAGCAACCTGGGGGTTAGCAGTATCGCAATGCTGTGCAATTACATCGCAGCCCATCTCGATAAGAGCTTCTGCATAAGCAGTTTCGTTAGCAGGGTCGTACCAGGAAGAAAGAGTCTTTACATAAACAGTAGCGTCGGGGTTAACCGCCTGAACACCGAGGGTAAATGCGTTGATACCGCTGCAGGTTTCAGCAAGCTCTGTGCCATAAGCGGAAACGTAGCCGATTTTGTTTGATGCAGTCTTTAAGCCTGCTGCAATACCGGAAAGGTAACGAGCCTGATATATTCTTCCGAAGTAGTTGTTGAAGTTCTTGTCGTTGGACTTGTAGCCGGTGCCGTGGGAGAAGTATACCTCGGGATATTCAGCTGCAAGTGTTTCCATTGTGTCCATGTAGCCGTAGCTTGTACCGAAAATAATGTTGCAGCCTTCTGCGATACAGTCCTCGATTGCTGTCTTTGTT
>JBJERK010000349.1:0-7643 GCA_051882255.1 Ruminiclostridium sp. | reverse complement strand
GTTCCGAAGGCGTAGAAGCAGACGGAGATTACAGCGGAAATTACCCAGCCTACCGGCCATGACCACCACACTCCCTCTATTCCCATTCCCATAGGTCCCGAAAAGACATAGGCAAGCGCTACCCTTAAAATAAGGTCGGTAAAGGTGGTGATTATGAACAGAAGCATAGCTCCCGAGCCTTTAAAAACAGCATCGCAGTTGAGCTTTGCGGTTACTGCAAAATAAAAGGGAGAAACAATCAGCAAAAAGCCATAGCCGATTGAAACCGCAGTGCCGTCGGTGCTGTTCATAAAAAGCCCGATAAGGTTGTTTCCGAAAACAAGATAAAGGAGCATTACGGGAATACTTACGCAGGCAGACATAATAACCGAGGTACGAAAGCCTTTAGGTATCCGGTCAAGCTTTCCTGCACCGATATTCTGCGCTGCAAAACTCGAAACGCCGTTTGACATAGCCGTAACGCAGGTTACAACGAAGGTATTGAGCTTTATCGCCGAGGAATAGCCCGCCATAGCCGCAGAGCCGTAGCTGTTGATGATGCCCTGTATAAAAAGATTTCCGACGGATACAAAGCTTTGCTGTAAAACCGAGGGGATTGCAACCGAAGCGATTTTTCCCAAGGTATGCGCCGAAAAAAAGGGCGGTTTTTCTTCACAGGGCAGCTTCATTATCCTGCGGATAAGCAGGATTGCTGCTAAAACAGAGGAAATTCCCTGAGCCGCAAAGGTTGCCCATGCAACTCCCGCAACTCCCATATTGAGGCATATTACAGCAACAGCGTCAAGGGCAATATTGCCCAGAGAAGAGCCTATCAGCAGATAAAGCGGGGTTTTTGAGTCCCCGAGAGCCGAGAAAAAGCCGTTGCAGACGTTATAGAAAAAGAGAAAAACAAGTCCCGCTATGTATATATAAAGATAGGTGCAGCTGTCGTCGTATACGTTTGCAGGCGTGCCTAAAGCGGTAATTATCAGGTCGCAGAATATAAGCCCAAGCACCGTAAGCAGCAGGCTAAGCACGCCAAGCGCCGCAAATCCTGTTGTAACAGCGGTTCGCAGCCTTCCGTACTTCTTGCTTCCGAAGATATTTGAGGCGACAACGTTACAGCCCGAGCTTACGCCTACTGCCACCGCCATAAAAAGCATAGTAACAGGGTAGCTTGCGCCTATTGCAGCAAGTGCGTTCTCGCCGTTTTCGATAAAATTTCCTGCGATTATGCTGTCGGCGATGCTGTAAAGCTGCTGAAAGGCAACGCTTATCAGCATCGGCAAAGAAAACCGCCAGAGTACAGACGAGGGCTTACCCACCGTCATATCCGTGTTCATTTATTGTCAATCCTTTCAGAGGGCAGGGGTTCTGTCCCGAAAAATTCGTTGAGCCGTTCTATTATATTTCTTCTTATTTCATTCACCGAAGCGGCGCTAATCATAAGTCCCTCTTCGGTTTTGCAGGTAATTTCTCCCGCCTCGAATACCGTTCCGCCCATTTTTGACAGGCGGGAGGCGATTTCTTCCGCTGTTATGCTGCGCTTTTCCGCCTTTTCGGGGATAATATCGGAAACGTAGGTAAATTGTGCATTGTCGCACTTTACCCTTGCGGAAATCGGCTTTCCGTGGGCAATTTCTGCGGCAATATCAACCTTTCTGCGCTTATAGGGCTTCTCGTACAGCTTCTTAAGCTTCCCCAGCGCTTCCGCAGCCGAGGTTACGTCCTCCTTTGTGCGTATGCCTGACATATTGTTCATTGAGCCGTCAAAGTAGCTTTTTGTAAAGCCGCTGCGGGAAAATACCGCCCTGAGCGTTTCTGTATCGGGCTTTTCTCCCGAAAGTACGGCTTTGCAGGCGGAAACCGCTGCTGCAACGTATTCGGGTCGCTTCATTCTGCCCTCGATTTTTGCAGAGGTAACGCCGATTTCGTTCAGGGTGCGGAGATTTTCGATTATGGACAGATCCTTAAGCGACAGCACGTTATGCCGTTCCCCGCAGGTAAAATCCAGTCGGCAGGGCTGGGCGCAAAGTCCTCGGTTTCCGCTTCTTCCGCCGTAAAGGGCGCTCATGTGGCACTGACCGCTTACGCAGACGCAAAGAGCGCCGTGGACGAAAACCTCTGTTTCAATATCAACGCCTTTTACGACCCGTTCTATTTCCTTTCGGGACATTTCACGGGCAAGCACTACCCTCGAAAACCCCGCTTTCCGTGCAAACTCTGCACCGCTTGCGGAGGTTATAGTCATTTGTGTTGAGGCGTGAAGCCGCAGGGAGGGGGCTTCACGGCGGATAATTTCCGCCGCGCCCAAGTCCTGTACAATAACAGCGTCAACTCCTGCCTCGCTTATTTCGTTGACGGTACGGGAAAAGGCTTTAAGCTCCTCGTCGAAAATCAGGGTGTTCAGAGTAACATAAACCCTTACTCCCGAGATATGACAGAGCCTTACAGCGTTTCTCAGGGCTTCAATTGTGAAGTTTCCTGCATTTTTCCGCGCAGAAAAAGCGGTCACGCCAAGGTAGACCGCATCTGCACCTGTATTAAGGGCGGCGGAAAGGCAGTCCTCCCCGCCGCAGGGAGCTAAAATTTCAATCATGATTCAAAGGTTGTCTGAACGTAGGAGCTGTTCATTTTCTCCTCGTTCTTTATGTTGAGAGCGTTTTTCAGCTTTTCGATTTCCTGCTGAAGCTCCTTTATTTCCTCTTCCTTCTTTGCAACGCATATACCGTAGGAGTTTTCGTAGTTTTTAAGGATATTGCGAAGCTTCTGGTTTTCCGTTTCCTTTTCGTCAGCCTTCTGCTTAACCGACTGCTCGGTTTCCGCCAAAAGGCTTCTGAGCTTGTCAATTTCTCCGCTGCGGCTTTCAAGCTGACGGATAGTGCGCTCATATTCGGCGATAGTCTTTTTGAGCTGCTCGTCTGCGGGAGCGGCAGGATTTGCGGCTTTAAGCTTTTCAATCTCCTCGTTGGCAATTGCAAGCTCAATTTCCAGTTCTTCCTTTTCGTTCTTAACCTTTTTCAGCTCCTCGTCGGGCTGAGAAACAGTACCGTCCGGAGCAACGTAGCTGTTTATTTCCATTTTTGTGATTTTTCCGTTAAGCTCTGCTATTGCCTTGTTAGCGGTTTCAAGCCGTTCCCTTGAAGCCTCAAGCTCCTTTCGGAGAGCCTCGTTTGCAGCAACCTCGGTAAACTTCTCGGTATTGAGCTGGGCAATTATCTTATTTGCGGAGGCAAGGGCTGATTTTACATCGTTAAGGGCTGTTTCGTTGTCATTACAGAGTCCGTTAAGCTCCTGCTGCTTCTGAGCGGCGCCGGAAAGCTCCTCGATAAGTCCCTGCTCCTTTTCCTTAAGAGCGGTAATCTCCGCTTTCATGGCGATTTCCGACTCGTTATGCACAGCAAGCTGTCTTGTAAGGGTATCGGTACGCTCTTCGAGAACCTCAATTTTGCCTGTAAGCTCCTCGATAAGCGCCTGATCCTCCTCGCTTCTCTCCTTTTTAAGGGAGTCGCCCATTATAATAAGGGCGGAAAGGGCGGTAGCCTCCGCTTCGCTTATGCCTGCCATTTTCGAGGTGATATATGAAATCTTGTCTTCAAATTCCTTTGCAAAGGCGAGAACCTCCTCGGGCTTGTCCGTCTTAAGGTAGTAGCCTCTTCCGTTGACCTGAACTCTGAGTTTATCCATGCTGCATAATTCCTTTACTGCGTAATTAGCTTTTATGCCGGTGCATAATACTGCTATTCTATTCTATTATATATTACTTTTCCAAAAAAGAAAAGGGGTTTTAAAAAATTTTTTCAATATTTTCAATTTTTGTTGAAAAATAAGATAATTTATAGTATAATGTATTATGAATTGAAATTTTTATGGGCATTAGTGCAGGCTAAGCGGAAAATCCGGGTTTTACGGCAGCCTGCACATAGAAAATCGAAAGGAACGGTTGTAAAAATGCTTGAAGTAGGTTTAAAGGGCGAGCAGTCGGAAATTGTAACGGCGGATAAGACTGCGGCGGCTATGGGAAGCGGCACTCTTGCGGTTTACGCTACTCCCGCCATGATTGCGCTTATGGAAAAAACGGCTATGCTGTCTGTTGCAGCGGAGCTTCCGGAGGGACAGTGCACAGTCGGCACAAAGCTTGAAATAGAGCATCTTTCGGCTTCCGCCGAGGGCAGCAGGATAACCTGCGAAAGCTGTCTTACCGAAATAGACAGGAGAAAGCTCACCTTTAAGGTTACCGCTTACGACAAATGCGGCGTTATCGGAACGGGAAAGCACGAGCGATTTATAGTTGACAGCGCAAAATTTATGGAAAAGGCAAAAAATAAGTAATTTGCGAAAGGAAAGCTTATGAATATAAAAACCTTTTATCTCAACAACGAAAAGACTGTTTTCATGAAAGCCTATCTATTGGATAGGGTTGAAAATATCGAATGGTGCAAGAAGCGCCCTGCAATCCTTATTCTGCCCGGCGGCGGATATGAATTCTGCTCCGACAGAGAGGCTGAGCCTGTGGCTATGCGCTATATGGCTGAGGGCTATAATGCATTTGTGCTGTATTACACCACCTGCAAAAAATACCCCGCCGCTTTTATTAACGCAGCCTACGCTCTCTATAAAATCAGAATGAGAGCCGAGGAGTTCGGTATCGACCCAAACAAAATTGCAGTCTGGGGAGCAAGCGCAGGAGGACATCTGGCGGGCTGTCTTGCTACAATGTGGAATGACGCAAATATCATAAAGGCGCTGGGCTGCCAGCCTGAGGACATTCGCCCCGACGCAGCAATCTTAAGCTACCCCGTTATCAGCGGCATTACAAGCCCCCACAAGGGCTCTTTTAACGTGCTTTTAGGCGAGGACGCTTCCCACAGCGACCTGTCCCGACTTTCCCTTGAAAACAGGGTTACGCCGAAAACGCCGCCGGTTTTCCTCTGGTGCACCGCAAACGACGACTGCGTTTCCGCACACAACAGCCTTGTAATGGCGAAAGCCTGCGTTTCCAACGGCGTTCCAGTAGAGCTGCACATGTTCGACGAAGGTCCTCACGGGCTTTCTACCTGCGATAAGGTTACGGGCTGGAACGAGTATTTCTATCGGGATAACTGCAAGACATGGATTGACCTTTCGGTTAAGTTCCTTGCAAAATATATGGAGGTTTAAGCCTCCTGCACATAAAGGGCAACACCGCACAATTAACGGCTGCCGCCTTTGCCGTACGCTTACTTGCATATTTTCCGCCATCTTGCACAAAAACTCCTTGACGTGCGCCAGCACGCCTGCGTCGCTTTTGTACAATCTGACGAAAAATCTGACTGCGTAATCGCACGACAATAATTATGCGGTATTGCCAAAGACAAAGAAAGGAAGATATACAATGAGCGCAAAAACACCATTCGTTACAAAGGAAAAGCTTGAAGAAATCAGAAAGGAAATTCCTACTCCCTTTCATATCTACGACGAAAAGGGAATAAGAGAAAACGCCCGCAGACTTAACGCGGCTTTCGCATGGAACAAGGGATTTCGGGAGTATTTTGCGGTTAAGGCTACTCCGAACCCCTTTATTATGAAGATTTTGCAGGAGGAGGGCTGCGGCTTTGACTGCGCTTCCTATACCGAGCTTATGCTGTCCGATAAGGTAGGCGCTAAGGGACAGGACATTATGTTCAGCTCAAACGCTACTCCCGATGAAGATTTCAAGCTTGCCTACAAGCTTGGCGCTATCATCAATCTTGACGATTTTACACATATTGATGTTCTTGATAAGCTTACCGGAATCCCGGAAACAATCTGCTGCCGCTACAACCCCGGCGGAGAGTTCCGAACCAGCGAAACAGGCAACGTTATGGATACCCCCAAGGACGCAAAGTACGGCTTTACCCACGACCAGCTTATCGAGGGCTACCGCATTTTAAAGGAAAAGGGCGCTAAGCGCTTTGGTATGCATGCGTTCCTTGCAAGCAACACTCTTACAAACGAATATTACCCCGTGCTTGCAGGTATTCTTTTCCGCACAGCTGTTGAAATAAAGGAAAAGACAGGTGTTTCGATAAGCTTTATCGACCTGTCCGGCGGCGTTGGTATTGCCTATAAGCCCGACCAGCCCGAAAATGATATTGCAGTAATCGGAGAGGGCGTAAGAAAGGCTTACGAGGAAATACTTGTTCCCGCAGGACTGGGAGACGTTGCAATCTACACCGAGCTTGGCAGGTTTATGCTTGCTCCCTACGGTCATCTTGTGGCTACTGCAATAAGAGAAAAGCATATCTACAAGGAGTATATCGGACTTGACGCCTGCGCTGCAAACCTTATGCGGCCCGCTATCTACAAGGCGTATCACCACATCACCGTAATGGGCAAGGAGAACGCTCCCGCAGACCATATCTACGACGTTACAGGCGGACTCTGCGAGAACTGCGACAAGTTTGCAATAGACAGAGCCCTTCCGAAAATTGATATGGGCGACATTATCGTTATCCACGATACAGGCGCTCACGGCTTCTCAATGGGCTATAACTATAACGGAAAGCTGCGCTCTGCTGAGGTTCTCTTAAAGGAGGACGGAAGCTACAAGCTTATCCGCCGTGCTGAAAAGCCCGAAGACTACTTCGCAACCTTCGATTTCAGCGAGTACAGCTTTAAGTAATGGAGTTCACATACTGCCCCGACTGCGGGGAAAGGCTTATAAGCCGACCTATCGGAGACGAGGGAGAAACGCCCTACTGCAACAATTGTAAAAGACCCTTTTTCGGCTTCTCCTACCCCTGCGTAATCTGCCTTTGCGTAAGCGAAACGGGGGAAATTGCCCTTATAAAGCAGTCCTACGTTTCCGAAAATTATGTTCTTGTTGCAGGACATATCAAGGCGGGAGAAAACGCTGAGGATACCGCAATCCGTGAGGTTTTCGAGGAAACGGGACTTACGGTAACTTCCTGCCGCTATCTTTTAAGCCGATTCCACGGGAAAAGCGACTGCCTTATGCTTGGCTTTTTGTGCAGGGTGAAAAAGGGAGAGCTTAGGCTGTCCGGGGAGGTTGACAGCGGCGGCTGGTTTTCGGTTTCGGAGGCTGAAAGGCTTTTAAGGCAGGGCAGCGTGGGGATAGAAATGCTGCACCAATATAAGAAACAAGGAAAGCTTTAAATATGAGAATGAGAAAAAAGCACCGCCTTGACGAGCGTATTCTCGCCTGCGAGGCGGTAAATCTGGGCTGGCTTCAGAACTATGTTTCGGAGAGAAACGGGATAAATCCCCCCGAAATTATAGATTCACAAAAGATTTTCGGTAATAATAACCCGATACGGCTTGAGATAGGCTGCGGAAAGGGTCAGTTCGCAGAGGAAATTGCCCGCCGCAATCCGGATATAAATTTTATTGCAATTGAGCAGAACGTGAATGTGCTGGTAACGGCGATGGAGCGCACAAGGGATTCGGGGCTTAAGAATCTGCGGTACATAATGGGCATGGCGGAGTATCTGGAAAAGGTTTTTCCGAAAGGCAGCGTGGACAGGATTTATCTTAATTTCAGCTGTCCTTTCCCGAAAAATACCTACGCAAAGCACCGGCTTACCCACCCCAGATTTCTTGCAATTTACAAGAATATTCTGAAAGATGACGGCGTAATCGAGCAGAAAACGGATAACGCAAAGCTTTTCGAGTTTTCGCTCAAC
>JBJERK010000348.1:0-7658 GCA_051882255.1 Ruminiclostridium sp. | reverse complement strand
TTTCCTTGAAAACAGTGTGCAGGAATTATACAGATTGTATTATAAAACGCATGAAATACTGAAAGGCGACAAAAAGTGAGCTGGTTACTATATTTCGGAGCATTTTTGTTCATAATAGCCTTAATTATGCTCATTATCTTTGCTTTCCGCAAGGAGAAGTCCGAACCCATTGATGAAATGTCGGGCAGCGAATTTGAGGACTATATGGCGGATATTCTGTATGCAAACGGGATTGAGGTGCTGGAGGTAACAAAGGCAAGCGGCGATTTCGGGGCGGATATAATTGCAGTTTTTGAGGGCGAGCGTATTGCAATCCAGTGCAAGCGCTATTCCTCTCCAATCGGCGTAAAAGCAGTGCAGGAGGCTGTTTCCGCCTGCGCTTATTACAAATGCCAACGGGCGGCGGTTATAACCAACTCAACCTTTACAAGACAGGCAAAGGAGCTTGCCGCCGAGGGCGGGGTTATCCTCTGGGACAGGAATGCTGTTTTCGGATTTATAGCCGCCGCCGAGGGACGGGTTTCCGAAAGAACAGCGGTCTGCCCTCTGAAAATCTGCCGCTTTGCCGAGGGGCTTTGCGCTGACGAGGAAATGAGCCTTGAAATCGGGGGAGAAAGCTTTGTCCTGCCGCCGAAAAGCGCTGTAATGCTGGAAATTTCCTGCGGGAAAAAGCGAATTGTTCTGAAAAGCGGGCGAAAAAAGGCGGAAATTAAAGCGGAACTTACCGAAAGTCCATTGATACTTGCGGCGGGCTTTGCAGGAAAAAAGCTTTTTATCGGAGAAATATCTGTAAAATAGGAGAAAAGCAGTAGATGGAATATACAAATAGTATAAAATGCGCTGCAATTATACTTGCAGGCGGAAGTTCAACCCGTATGGGCGGGAGGGATAAGCAGCTTATTGAGCTTGATGGCGTACCCGTCATAGTAAAAAGCGCCCTTATCTTTGAAAGGACGGCAGAGGTAACGGAGATAATAATTGCTGCAAAAAAAGAGGAAAAGGAGCATATCGAAAGCCTTTGCGAAAGCTTCGGGATAACAAAGCTGAAAGCCGTAACAGAGGGCGGAGCTACCCGTGCAGAGTCTGCACGAAGGGCATTTGCTCTTGTAGGAAACGCCGATATTGTGGCAGTACACGACGGAGCAAGACCCTTTGCAACAGCCGCGCTTGCACAAAAGGTAATTCTTGCCGCAAAGGAGCATGGGGCGGCAATTCCTGCAATTCCGGTAAAAGACACAATAAAAGAGGCACAAGCCGGCTTTGTCAGGTCAACCCCCGACCGCAGCACTCTTTTCTGCGCCCAGACCCCGCAGGCGTTCAGATATGAGATTTACGAGAAGATGATTGCAGGCGCAGAGGAAGCCACCGATGACGCAGCCCTTGCAGAAAAGGCGGGCTATCCCGTTAAAATCGTTGAGGGCGAGGAAAGCAATATCAAGATAACCACTCCGCAGGATTTAGCAAAAACAGGAGCAGAAAGGAGCAAATGTATGCTAAGAATCGGACACGGCTACGACGTTCACCGCCTTACCGAAAACCGCAGGCTTATTCTCGGCGGGGTTGAAATCCCTTACGAGCTGGGTCTTCTCGGTCATTCCGACGCAGATGTGCTTGTTCACGCCGTTATGGATGCGCTTTTAGGCGCTCTTGCTCTTGGCGACATAGGCAAGCACTTCCCCGACACAGACAATCAGTACAAGGATATAGACAGTATGCTTTTGCTCCGGAAGGTCTGGGGACTTATAACCGAGAGAGGCTGCCGCCTTGTCAACCTCGACGTCACAATCAAAGCCGAAAAGCCAAAGCTTGCAAAATATATCCCCGCCATGCGGGAAAATATAGCCGCCGCCCTCGGAACACAAGCAGACAACATCAGCATTAAAGCCACCACCGAGGAGGGTCTCGGTCTCGCCGGAGCAGGTATAGGAGCGCATTGCGTTTGTCTGCTGGAGAAGGTTTGAGAGAGTTCAGAGAGCATAGAGAGGTAAGAGAAATAAGAGAGGACGCCTTTTTGAAAAGAAGGCTCGCAGCAAGCTGCGCGGAAAACTTTCAAGCGCTTCGCGGTTTATTTCAAGAATTGAGAACAATGGGCGGCAGCAGCGATAAACAAGGCTTATAAATAATCAGAATAAACAAAAAGCAGATTAATCCAAAGCGTGTGGGTTAATCTGCTTTTGTCTTTTGCCGAATGTGTAAGCTTTGCTTACTGCTAATGCTGCTCGGTTTCTCGATTCTCGCCCATTAATCGCGAAGCGGCAAGAAAGTTTTTGCCAAGCTTTTTTCAAAAAGCGTCTTTTCTTTTCTCTCTTTTCTCTCTGAACTCTCTCAAATCTCTCCCTTATCTTCCCTTAGAACGGGCATTAAAAAACCGCGCCTAAGGGCGCGGTTGTTAATGGTATGTAATTTACTTGACCTGTACCTTTACTACCTCTTCGGGAAGCAGGGTTGTCCATTTTCCGTTTACATACGCCTTAACGCCGTAGTAGTAAACGTTGCCGGAAGCAAGACCTGTTAAGGTATAGCTTGTCTTGGTTGTGGACTTCTTTACAACCTTGAACTTCTTGGAAGAATACTTATAGATAGCGTACTTTGTAGCGCCGGGAACCTTTTTCCAGCTAAGCTTTGCCTTGCCCTTGGAAAGAGCGGTTACAGTTACAACAGGCTTCTTTTCAATGTGCTTGGCAGCGGAAACGGTAAGGCTGAAATCGCCTACAGTGCTGCGGTTAGTAGCAAAGATAAGGTAATAGCTGCCCTTTGAAAGCTTAATGCTCTTGGAATATGTTCTTCCTCTGTTTCTTGAGTCTCTTGAGAAGAAGTTGTCCTCGCCGATGTCAAGGAAGTAGTCGCCGTCATCGTTAAAGATAAATGCGCTTACGCCGCTTGACACAAAGTTCTTGGCAACCTCCATTGTGAACTTTAACGTATCTGATCTGGTGAGCTTGAACTTGTACTGAGCAAAGCAAACGCCGCTTGCAGAACCGACCATACGGTTGAAAACCTGATTTTCAAGCACAATCTTGTTTGAAAGCTCAAGCTGGGTTGCGCCTGATCTTGCAAGACCGAGAAGATCGTAAATATCGTCGTACGAACAAATTTCGCGAATGTAACTCTCGTTGCTGGCAGCACTTGCTGTCATTGCAAAACCCGACACCGCTATAATAGCTGCGAGTAAAATACTGATAAGCTTTTTCATAAAGCCCCTCCTTAAAATGTATTTAAGGTAATTATATCTCAATTGTCATAATTTGTCAATAGAATAAACACATTTTCAACATACTATTTCATACAGCCGTCATAAAACAGCAAAAAGGCGCAGCTGCTCAAGGCTGCGCCTTTCTATAAAAATATCCTATTACAGCTTCTCCGCCAGCTCGTCAGCCAGCAGGAGCGCCGCCGCCTTAATCTCGCGGCTTCTGAAAATACCCTCCTCGGCGTATTTCTGGGCGTTTTTTGCAAAGGCTATTGCCTCTCTCGGCTTATCACATTCCCTTGCCATTTCCAGATAAGCTCTTGCAAGGACAGCGTTTGCCTCGTCGGAAATAACGCTGTCGGCGGTGCAGAAGGGCAGGGCGGTTTCTACCGCCTGTGCGTAATCCCCCCGCTTATAGGCGTTTTTCATCTTATTAAGCGCCTCAAAGTCCTTATTTACCGCATTTTCGCTGTCGTCGAAGGTTTCAAGCTCGTCGGGCAGCAGGTAATTCACAGGAAGCTGGAGCACCTTTGCAAGATAGGTAAGGGTTTTTACCGAAGGGTTTGCAACGCCGCTTTCAATCTGACTCAGCATATTGCGGGTAATAAAATCCCCCACAACGTCCGCCTGGGTCATTTTCCTCGCAAGCCTTGCTTCCTTTATTCTCTTTCCGAGTTCAACCGAATTCATCCGCCCACGTCCTTCCTTACAAGTATCGTCCGACATTCCACACTATTATATACAGAGAAACCCTTTGCCGCCTGAGCTTTACAATGTTGTAAAGCAGGCAGAATCCTCCGGCTTCTCCCTTAATCTTTTTATCTTTTTATCTTTTAACTTCACTTGTACTCTTTTTACCATTCCGGATAATCAAGTAAATGTAATTTACATATAGTTTATCACTAATCCCTTGTTTTTTCAACCCCTTTGAGCCAAAAAAATGATTTTCGTCACTTTGTACAAAAGGGAATGTGCTAAATGTGCAGTATAACGATTTTTAAAAAACCGCTCTGCAAATATTGACAGCGGCAGAATTTGTGGTATAATGATAGTAAATAGAATTTACATAGAAAGAGAGGACGCTTTATGGAATGGTTTTCCGAATGGTGGAACGGGCTTGAGCTTTTCACGCAGGTCATGTACTGCGTAGCCCTGCCCTCAACACTAATACTTATAATACAATCGATTATGATAATCGCAGGCTTCGGCGGCGACGGCGCAGGAGTCAACCCCAGCGACACCTCGGGGCTTGGCGACATTGACATTTCCGGCGGCGATATGGGAGATATATCGGACATATCCGATATTCCCGACGTTACCGACGGCGGCAACCCCGCAGACCTTGGAACGCTCCACTTCTTCACAATCCAGGGTGTAATTACCTTCCTGTGCGTGTTCGGCTGGTCGGGCGTACTTATCTACGACGGAACTGCTAATATCGCAATTTCCCTTATCTGTGCCTTTGTTTTGGGTGCATTGGCGATGTACGGGGTAGCAAAGCTGCTTCAGGCAACCGCAAAGCTTGCCCAGAACGGAACCCTTAATGTAAAAAATCTTCTCGGCGCTTCGGGAACGGTTTACCTCGTTATCCCCGCAGACGGCAAGGGCAGCGGAAAGGTTACTGTAACCACAGACGAGCGCTGTCTTGAATTTGACGCAATAACCGAAAGCGGAGAAGCCCTTCCCGACGGCACTCCCATAAGAGTTACCGATATAAGAACGGGAAATGTGCTTGTAGTTGAAAAAATATAGTGATACCCCTTAAAGTAACAGCTTTAATTAATTGTAAGGAGCAGTAATATGAACTGGGATACCATAGATATACTTTACGTTTCCTTTATTGCATTGGTAATAATCGGCGGAATAGTCGCTATAATGATTTTAGCGCCGAAGGAAAACAACAGGCGGCAGGCAAACGAAAATTCCTACCGTTTTCTTAAGAAAAACGGGGAAATAAAGCTTGCCGGCGGAAAAACAAGCCTTTTTGAGGGCGGACAATACTTCTATATAAGAAAAGGTCCCTATGAGGCAGACGGCTTTGCGGACGGTATTAAGGGTGCTGACGGGAAATACTATAAGGGCGCGGCGCTTGCAATGGTTTACGTTCCCGACAGCCTTGCACAGACTTCGGCAGAATATTTCTGCGGAATGAACGATGAGGGAACAGAGGAGATAATAAACGAAACAATGTCCGCAGCCCTCAGCGAAAAGCTTTCGGAATATACCGCAGAAACAGATGAAGCAACATTCAGAGAGGTTTTCAGGAAACATGCGGAGGCTAAGCTTATGAAGCTTGGCATAATGATTTTCGCAGTAAACAGCCTTAAAATCGCAGAGGATTCATCAGTGCAACAGTAAACAATGCCCCAACGGGCATAAGAACAGTCCGCCTTAAGACGGACTGCACATAAAAGGAGGAAAATAATCAAATGGAAGAACCGGTAATTATCGCAATATGCGTGGGTGTGGTTATTCTTTTTGCACTTGTTGCAGGAATACTCTCCCGCTACCGCAAGTGTCCCTCGGACAAAATCCTTGTAATCTACGGTAAGGTAGGAAGCGACAAGAGCGGACAGGCAAGAAGTGCCCGCTGTATCCACGGCGGCGCAGCCTTCATCGTGCCTATTATCCAGTCCTATCAGTACATGGACCTTACCCCTATCTCAATCAACGTTGACTTAAGGAATGCGCTCTCAAAGCAGAATATCCGTGTTGACGTACCTTCAAGCTTTACGGTTGGTATTTCTACCGAGCCGGGAGTTATGCAGAACGCCGCAGAACGTCTTTTAGGACTTCGTATGCAGCAGATTCAGGAGCTTGCAAAGGATATTATCTTCGGTCAGCTCCGTCTTGTAATCGCAACAATGGAAATCGAGGAAATCAACACCGACCGTGACAAGTTCCTTATTGCGGTTTCCAACAACGTTGAAATCGAGCTTAGAAAAATCGGTCTTAGACTTATCAACGTAAACGTAACCGATATAAGAGACGAATCCGGATATATCGAGGCTCTTGGTAAGGAAGCTGCCGCAAAGGCTATCAACGACGCTAAGAAATCCGTTGCGGAAAAGGACAGAGACGGTGCTATCGGTGAAGCTAATGCAAACAGAGACCAGCGTATTCAGGTTGCTGCCGCTAACGCAAGCGCTATCGAGGGTGAAAACGCCGCTAAGGTAGAAATCGCCCAGTCCGAGGCTTCAAGAAGATTCAAGGAAGCAGAAGCTAACGCTAAGGCAGAAAACGACGCTAAAATCGCTATCGCAGAAACCGGCAGAGACGGTGAAATCGGTCAGGCAAACGCTATGCGCGACCAGCGTATCCAGGTTGCAGCTGCAAACGCTGCCGCAGTAGAGGGCGAAAACAGCTCAAAGGTTGCAATTGCTCAGTCCGACGCAGCAAGACGTGAAAAGGAAGCTGCTGCACTCAAAATCGCTACCGCAGCAGAAGCAGTTCAGGCAGCTAAGGCAAGAGAAGAAGCCTACGCAGCTCAGAAGCTTGCAGAGCAGGGACGTGCCGAGCTTGAAAAGGCAACCCAGCAGGCAGACGTTATCGTTAAGGCGCAGATTGCCAAGGAACAGGCGGAAATTGCCGCTGAGGCTGAGGCAGAGGTTATGCGCCGCAAGGCAAAGGGTGAGGCTGACGCTATATTCGCTAAAATGGAGGCTCAGGCAAGCGGTGCTAAGGAAATCCTCCAGAAGCAGGCGGAAGGTATGCGTGAGCTGGTTAACACAGCAGGCAGCGCAGACGACGCAGTAAAGCTTATCCTCGCAGACAAGATGGAAGAGCTTATGCGTATTCAGGTTGAAGCTATCAAGAATATCAAGATTGACAAGATTACCGTCTGGGACAACGGCTCAGGCAAGGACGGAAAGAACTCTACCGCCGACTTTATCAGCGGTCTTATGAAGTCCATTCCTCCCATGAACGAGCTTTTCGCTCAGGCAGGCATGCAGCTCCCCGAATTTTTAGGCAAGGAGCAGACAGCTGAGACTGAAGCGCCCACCGAAACCCCCGTTGAATAAGAGATTACAGAAAAAACAGGACTGCCTCGGCAGTCCTGTTTTTGTTTGAGATTGGACAGAAAATGAGAGAAATGAGAGGATAAGAGATATAACAGATTTTCAGCCCTTTTGAAAAAGGGCTGGCGGAAAACTTTCAGCCGCTTCGCGCAAAGCGGGCGCATAAGCAAACAACAGGAAACAACAGCGATAATCTCAGATAAATATTACCGCAAAAGCTGCGAATGTGCATAAAAATCCCCCATAAAGCAAGACTGTAAATCAAGCTTCATGGGGGTGGAGCGCCCCCGCGCTCCCGCCGGGGTCAAGGGGGCGGCGTTAGCCCCCTTGGCTCAAAACTCTCAAATATCTCAAAAATCTCTCTTACTCTCTTGATTTAACTACGAAGTTCCACGAGTCACGGCACATCTGTTCGAGATTGCGTTCTGCTTTCCAGCCAAGCTCCTTGG
>JBJERK010000347.1:0-7662 GCA_051882255.1 Ruminiclostridium sp. | reverse complement strand
TACCCGCTATACTATTTTCTCCTGAAATTTGTACCATACCCTCTTTTTCTGCGGAAATAGGCTTTCTTCGGATAAGCTCGATAAGGAGAAATACAAATCTTGCTCCGTCAAGCGCTGGTATGGGCAGAAGGTTCATAATGCCGATATTAATGGTGATAAATGCAACAAGTATAAGGAAGGAGTCAAAGCTCATCACCTTATAAGCGGTACTCATTGTGCTTACCACGCCGATTGGTCCCGAAAGGTCGTTTATACCGTAGGTTCCGTTAAGGAAGTCCATAAGTGTTATCCAGATTAGCCTTCCCTCGGTAAGAGCAGTCCTGAAAGCAGTTGAAATCACACTGAAAACCGTCTTTTTTTCGGGCTGAACCATAAAATCCACAACTATTCCTGCTGTTCTGTTCTCGTCCTTGTTGATAGCAAAGGGAACTGACAGGGGAACTCTCTCACCGTTTCTCAGTACTGTAATATCAAAATAGACAAGTCCGTTTTCGGTATCCTCATAGGCGGGTCTGTTCTGTAAGCAGTAGGAAATATCCATTGTTGTCCATACAGGCATACCGCTCATTTCCACAATTTCATCGCCTAACTGAAACTGCTGAGATGAAACAGCGTTTTCGTAAAAGGCGTCAACTTTTGTTGTGGCGATTGTGTTGTTCATACTTACGCTTACTATGCACACAAGAAAACCCAGTACAAGATTCATAAATGCGCCTGCAACCATTGTTATCATTCGCTGCCAGACAGGCTTATTGCGAAAATCATTGGGGTCGTCGCTGTCAAAATCCTCGCCAAGCTGCACAGAGCCGCCAATTGGCAGAAGCTTGAATGAATATAGAGTCTTTTTTCCCTGTATTTTAAAGAGCCGCGGTCCCATTCCTATAGAAAACTCGGACACGTTCATTCCGAAAATGCGGGCAGCCACAAAATGACCAAGCTCGTGAATTAGAATTATTGAGAAAAAGACTAAAATCGTAATAACTATATCCATTAAAATGCCTTTCCTTGGAGTTTTTTATCAATAAATCGGGTGGTTTCCTCCTGCGCCGAAAGTATTCCGCTTAAGGAAACCTCTTTTTCTGCCTTTACAGTCTCGCAGGCTTCGCAGACCAGCTCGCCTATTCTGTAAAATGGGATTTTGTCTGCAAGAAATGCGGCAACCGCCGCTTCATTTGCGCTGTTCATTATGCAAGGCGCTGTTCCTCCCGCAGAAATTGCTCTTTTTGCAGCAGCAAGACATACGAAGGTATCCTCGTCCGCCTTTTCAAAGGTAAGAGCGCCTACCTGTGAAAGCGAAAGCTTTCCTGAACAGGAAGCAAGCCTGTTAGGGTAAGTAACAGCAAACTGAATCGGGATTTTCATATCGGGAACGCCAAGCTGACCGATAACTGCACCGTCCTCGTACTCAACCGCAGAATGGAGAATACTCTGACGGTGAACAAGAATCTCTATCTGCTCCGGAGTTACTCCGAAAAACCAGACTGCCTCAATAAGCTCAAGACCTTTGTTCATAAGGGTTGCGCTGTCTATCGTGATTTTCCTGCCCATGCTCCAGTTGGGGTGCTTAAGCGCCTGCTCTTTTGTAACGGAGCGGAGCTGTTCAGCGGTATATCCATAAAAGGGACCGCCGGAAGCAGTAAGTATTATTTTTTCTATTTTATTACATTCGTTTCCCATTAATGACTGGAAAATTGCGGAATGTTCGCTGTCGATAGGAATAATATCAACCTTTTTTCTTTTTGCAGCAGCAGTCACAAGCTCTCCGCCAACAACCATTGTTTCCTTGTTTGCAAGACCTATCCTGTTCCCTGCTTCAATTGCCGCTAAGGTAGGTCTTAGCCCAACCATACCCACAACCGAGTTTATAACCATATCGCAGGACAGCGAAGCCAGCTCGCAAAGCCCCTCCATACCGCCAAGCACCTTTATATCCGTATCAGAAAGGCGTATTTTCATCTCGCTTGCTGCACTAATATCATAAAGGCAGACATACAAAGGCTTAAACTCTCTCGCCTGCTCTTCAAGGAGCTTTATATCGGTATTTGCAGACAGCGCCTTTATTCTGTAGCCGTGCATTCTTGCAACGTCAAGGGTCTGTGTACCGATTGAGCCTGTGGAGCCTAAAATTACAAGTTCTTTCATATAAACGAATAATGCCGAGCATAACCCGGCATTATGTTATCAGTCCTTTCCGACGGCATTTTCACGCCGTTTCAATCCTGTATAACAACGCCATCAGTAATGAAATCTTACAGCATTGTTATCGGGAACACATACTGAATTGCAATATAAACAAAGGGAGCGACAAAGAGAACGCTGTCAAATCGGTCCATTATGCCGCCGTGTCCGGGAAGGATATTTCCGAAATCCTTTACCCCGCATTGTCTTTTAAGAAGAGAAGCAACAAGGTCCCCGAGAACTCCGAGGAAGGTGCAGACAACGGCAATTATTCCGAGAACTAAAACATTGACGGTGAAATGCTGCTCTCCTGTAAAGATTTTGTCCCAGAGCTCATAGCCGAAACCAAGCAGGACTGCAAAAACAACCGCAGAAACAAGCCCGCCGAAAAAGCCTTCCCAGGTCTTCTTAGGACTGATTTCGGGGCAAAGCTTATGCTTTCCGAAAAATGTGCCGGCAAAATAAGCTCCGCCGTCTGCAATCCATGCCACAACAAGGGAATAAACAATAAAAAATGTGCCGTGCTCGGTAAATCTGAAGCGGAAAAACGCAAGCGTTGAAAATGCAAGAGGAATACAAATCGAAACAAGAGAAATAAGTCCTATCTGCTCAAACCTGATTGTCTTGTGCCTTACCAAAGCGGCAAAGCACATAAGGGTAAGAAATGCAAAGGAAAAGGGTATCACAAAAGGTCTTATAACATCGTAGCAGAACATAAGAGGAAGAACTGCTGAAAAAACAAGGCTTATAAAGGAAATTGTTCTGTGGGCAGTATATTTTGCTGCCGAAAGCAGTTCAAAAACCGCAATAACGGAAAGCAGTGCGGTAACCACGGCTAAAACATGGGGGTTATCGAGAATAATTATAAATACGCCTATCGGTATAGCGATGGCAGCAGTTATAAGTCGCTTTGCCATAACATCAGGTTCCTTTTCTTAAACTCCGCCGAAACGACGGTTTCTTTTTGCATACTCGGAAATGGCATAGTCCAAATCCTTTTCGCTGAAATCAGGCCATAGAATGTCCATAAAAACGTACTCGGCATAAGCCGCCTGCCAGATAAGGAAGTTGGACAGACGCTGTTCTCCGCTTGGTCTTATAATAAGGTCAACCTCGGGAAGCCCCGCAGTATAAAGCCGCTCCGTAATCAATGACTCGGTGATTTCCTCTGCTGGAACTTTTTCGTTTACAATACTTTTTACAGCATGAACAATATCGTCCCTGCCGCCGTAGTTTATAGCGATACAGCAGGTTAACCCAGTATTGTTTGCCGAACCCTCGGTAACGTATTTGATTTTTCGCTTAAGTTCATCTGAGAGTGGCTCGGGGTCGCCAAGAAAAATCAGCCTTACGTTTTCCTCCGTCATTTCCGAAGCCTCGTCAAGGTACTGACTGAACAGCTTCATAATAGCGTCAACCTCGTCCTTCGGCCGCTTCCAGTTTTCCGTTGAAAAGGCGTAGTAGGTAACGCACTCAAGTCCCAGCTTCATACAGTAACGGGTGCATTTCTTAAAAGCCTTTGCGCCCTGAACGTGACCTGCGGTACGGGGCAGCATACGCTTTTTCGCCCAGCGCCCGTTCCCGTCCATTATTATGCCGATATGGCGGGGAAACATTCCATTATCCATAAAATGCGCCTTATACCGTCATTATTTCCTTTTCCTTTTCTGCGCAGACCTGATCAATCTTATCGCAGAACTTATCGGTAAGGTTCTGAACCTTCTTTTCGCAGTCCTTAACGTCGTCCTCGGTGATTTCGCTGTTCTTCTTCATAGCCTTGAACTTATCCATAGCGTCTCTGCGGCAGTTTCTTACTGCAACCTTAGCGTCCTCGCCATACTTCTTTACCTGCTTGGTAAGCTCCTTTCTGCGCTCCTCGGTAAGCTGAGGGAATACGATACGCAGAGCCTTTCCGTCGTTTGTGGGAGTAATTCCGATGTCGCTTGCAAGAATAGCTTTTTCGATTGCCTTAATAGAAGAAGCGTCCCAGGGCTGAATAACGAGGATTCTTGCTTCTGCAACAGAAACAGCAGCCATAGCGTTAATCTGTGTGGGAACTCCGTAGTAATCTACCTGGATTTTATCGAGAACGGCAGGATTAGCTCTGCCTGCTCTGATTGTTGAAAATTCGTTCTTAAGAGCATTAACGCACTTTTCCATTTTCTGTTCTGTAAGGTTAAGAGTGTCTTTCATAATAGTAATCCTTTCAAGTTAATTCTGATTGCTTACAAGGGTTCCTACCTTTTCGCCCATGACAGCGTCGTAGATATTGTCGGGACGGTGGAGGTCGAAAACTATAAGGGGAATGTTGTTGTCTATACACATGGCGGCTGCTGTTCCGTCAAGAACTCTCAGACCGTTCACAAGTATATCCTTATGCTTAAGGGTTTCATATTTCACGGCGTCATCGAACTTAAGCGGGTCCTTATCGTATACGCCGTCGACCATTGTGGCTTTAAGTACTATATCGGCGTTTATTTCAGCAGCTCTGAGGGCAGCAGCGGAGTCTGTTGAGAAGAATGGGCTTCCCGTGCCGCAGCCGAAAATAACTATTCTTCCCTTTTCAAAGTGTCGCATAGCCTTTTCTCTGATATAAGGCTCGCTGATTGCATTCATAGCGATTGCAGTCTGTACTCTTACCTCGCAGCCAAGGTTTTTGAGTGCGTCGCCTACTGCAAGAGCATTCATTGTTGTAGCAAGCATACCGATATGGTCGGCGGTTACCCTGTCCATATTCTCGCTTGAACGTCCACGCCAGAAATTTCCGCCGCCTACAACTATACCAATCTCAACGCCCTCGTCGTAGCAGCGCTTCACGCTTTTGCAGATAGATTCGATAGTAGGCAGGTCAAGTCCGGTTTTCTTATCGCCTGCAAGAGCCTCGCCGCTTAATTTGAGAAGAATACGCTTGTACTTAGGTACATTTCCCATAATGAAATCCTCCGGTTTATTAATAATCCAGAACTCTTATTGAGCCGAGAACGTTTATTTTGCTGCACTTTTCAGCAAAATCCGCCTCGTTCATTGTTCCGGTTACAAAAGCAAGCTCGTCCTCGGGAGCATTATCCCTCGACAGATAGCGAACATCTCCGAAAAGCTTTGCTACAGCTGCCTTATCAGCTGCTGCACGAACATAGAATTTATTTTCAAGGTCCTTTTCAGGGATTATAAATCCCTGGTCGCTGTCCTCCCAGCTCATCATCTTTGAAGTACCGCTTTTCTTTGCGGCAATAACAATATCGGAAACAACTGCGCTTGCAGTAGGAAGCTTACCCGCTCCCTTTCCGTAGAATACAACGTCTCCGGTAGCGTCGCCACGGACAAGAATTGCGTTGAATACGTCGTTTACGCCTGCAAGCTGGCTTTCACCGTCGATAACTGCGGGACAGGTCATAATCGCAAGCTTACCATTCTTGTTTGAAGCATATCCGATAAGCTTTATTACGCTTCCCATGCTTTCGCAGTATTTAACGTCCTCAAGTGTTACCTTTGTAATGCCCTCGGTATGGATATTATCGGGGTAAACGTGCTTTCCAAAGGCAAGAGAAGCAAGTATGCAAATCTTGCGGCAGGTGTCGTGTCCCTCAACGTCAGCCGAAGGGTCACGCTCTGCATAGCCAAGCTCCTGAGCAATTTTCAGCGCCTCGTCAAAGCCCATGCCTTCCTTTATCATCTTTGTAAGGATAAAGTTGGTTGTACCGTTGAGAATACCTGCAATTTCGTCAATTTCATTAGCGGAAAGACACTGGTTAAGGGGTCTTATAATCGGAATACCGCCGCCTACGCTTGCTTCAAAGAAGAAGTTTACGTCGTGATCCTTGGCGATCTTAAGAAGCTCTGCGCCCTTTGCGGCAACAAGCTCCTTGTTGGAGGTTACTACGCTCTTCCCCGCTTCAAGACATGCCTTTACATAGCCGTATGAATACTTCATTCCGCCGATAACCTCGGCTACAACAGAAATCTCGGGGTCGTTTACAATATCGTCAAAATTCTTGGTGAACTTGTCTGCATAACGCTGGTCGGGGCAGTCCCTTACCTCAAGAATATATTTTATATCGAGCTCCTCGCCTACTTTCTTTTCGAGAGCCTCCTTGTTCTTGTAGAATACCTCTACTGTTCCCGAGCCAACAACGCCGTAGCCCAGTACCGCAATCTTTTTCATAATGCTTTTCCTTTCATAAATGCACGAAGCACAATATACTCTTGCTATTATAGCATATTTTTGCATACAAGACAAGTATTTTTTTGAAAAAAACAGACAAACAGGAAATAAAAGCAAATTATAACATTTTTTTAAGATACTGTCCTGTGTAGCTGTTTTCGCAAGCGGCAATTTCCTCGGGAGTTCCTGCTGCAACAAGAGTACCGCCCTTATCTCCTCCATCGGGTCCAAGGTCGATTATATAGTCAGCTGTCTTGATAACATCAAGGTTATGCTCGATAACAAGAATTGTGTTTCCACCCCGTACAAGCTGCTGAAGCACCTCGATAAGCTTGTGGACGTCAGCTGTGTGCAGTCCCGTTGTAGGCTCGTCAAGGATATAGATTGTACGTCCCGTGGGTCGCTTTGAAAGCTCAGCCGCAAGCTTCACACGCTGGGCTTCGCCGCCGGAAAGGGTTGTTGCAGGCTGACCTATCTTGATATAGCCAAGTCCCACGTCGCAGAGGGTTTTAAGCTTACGGTAGATTTTCGGAACATTCTCGAAAAATCTGCATCCCTCCTCAACCGTCATTTCAAGCACATCATAAATGCTCTTGCCCTTATACTTAACCTCAAGGGTTTCCCTGTTATAGCGCTTGCCCTTGCAGACCTCGCAGGGAACGTAAACGTCGGGCAGAAAGTGCATTTCGATTTTTATGATACCGTCGCCCTGACAGGCCTCGCAGCGTCCGCTCTTTACGTTGAAGGAAAAGCGTGAAGTGCCGTAGCCACGCATTTTTGCGTCATTGGTTGAAGCAAACAAATCCCTTATATCCGTAAATACGCCCGTGTATGTTGCAGGATTTGAGCGGGGAGTTCTGCCGATTGGCGCCTGGTCGATTGCGATTATCTTGTCAAGCTGCTCTGCGCCCTCGATTTTTTTGAACTTACCGGGAACGGTTCTTGCCCTATTCAGCTTAGCCGCAAGGTAGTTATACAAAATCTGATTGATAAGGGAGCTTTTGCCGCTGCCGGAAACGCCTGTTACGCAGGTGAATACGCCGAGAGGAATTGATACATTGATATTTTTCAGGTTGTTCTCCGAAGCGCCTGTAATCTTTAGCCACCTTCCGTCGGGCTTTCTGCGTTCCTCGGGAACGGGGATTTTCTTCTTGCCTGAAAGGTACTGTCCCGTTATCGACCGCTCGCAATTCATTATATCCTGGGCAGTTCCCGCACATACCACCTCGCCGCCGTGAACGCCTGCACCGGGACCTATGTCTACTATAAAATCTGCGGCTCTCATGGTGCCCTCATCATGCTCAACAACGATAAACGTATTG
>JBJERK010000346.1:4567-7681 GCA_051882255.1 Ruminiclostridium sp. | reverse complement strand
AGGAATGTTACAGGGAAGTCGGCTCACAGGCTATATCATATACAACAGGTGTACCTGCTATGATTGGTGCTATGATGATTATGACAGGTCAGTGGAACAAAGCGGGTGTTTACAATATCGAGGAGTTCGACCCCGATCCCTTTATGGACGCTCTCAACAAGTGGGGTCTGCCTTGGGAAGAGGACAGAAACCCCGTACTTGTAGACTGATATGACTGCTGAGGAAATCAAAAGGCTGCCCCTTTCTACGCCCTGCTATATAATCGACGAGGAGCGGCTTATAAGAAATCTGGAGATTTTAAGCGGCGTTGAAAAGAGAACGGGCTGTAAGATGCTCTTGGCGCAGAAAGCCTTTTCCTGCTACTATTTTTACCCTCTTATAGGGCAGTACGTCAGCGGTACGGCGGCGAGCGGGCTGTACGAAGCAAGGCTTGGCGCAGAGTATATAAATAAGGAAAACCATGTTTTCTCGGCGGCTTACCGTGACAGCGAGATAGACGAGATTCTTCGCTATTCAAATCATATCGTCTTCAATTCCTTTAACCAGCTCCGCCGTTTCCGCAGTAAGGCGCTTAAGGCGGGAGCAAGCATAGGACTGCGTATAAACCCCGAGCTTTCAACTCAGGAGGGACACGAGATTTACGACCCCTGTTCGCCGAAATCAAGGCTTGGAATTACACGGGAAAGCTTTGACGAGAACGACCTTGAGGGCGTTACAGGACTTCATTTTCACACACTCTGCGAGCAGAACTCCGACGACCTTGAAAAGACACTTGACGCTGTTGAAGAAAAGTTCGGGGATATTCTTCCTAAGATGAAATGGATAAATTTCGGCGGCGGACACCATATTACAAGGGAGGACTACGATATTCCCCGACTTGAACGCTGTATAAGGCGTATGCAGGAAAAGTACGGTCTTACGGTTTACCTTGAACCGGGAGAAGCCTTTGCTCTTAATGCAGGCTATCTTATGACAACGGTGCTTGATATGACCCGCAGGGATATGGATATAGCAATTCTCGATACCTCTGCGGCTTGCCACATGCCCGATGTTCTGGAAATGCCCTACCGACCGCCGCTTTT
Source organism: Ruminiclostridium sp. (assembly GCA_051882255.1). GTDB lineage: Bacteria > Bacillota > Clostridia > Oscillospirales > Ruminococcaceae > Ruminiclostridium_E. Next base: position 6,599 of record JBJERK010000346.1, on the reverse strand, counting down.
CGAAAGCGGAGAGCCTTTCGAAAAGGCTTATACCTGCCGCCTTGGCTCACAGACCTGCCTTTCCGGAGATTTTATCGGGGAATACTCCTTCGATAAGCCCCTTGAAATCGGGGACAGGCTTGTTTTCGGGGATATGGCGATTTACTCCATGGTAAAGAACAATACCTTTAACGGTATGCCGCTTCCGGATATAGCAGTACTGCACCAAAACAAAGAGGCGGAAGTTATTAAGCGCTTCGGCTACGAGGATTTTAAAACAAGATTATAAACGTAAAAGCAAAAGCCCTGCTTTCGCAGGGCTTTTTGGGGCTTATGAGTAAATAATGAGAAGTGTAAGCTAAATTACTTTACGATAAATTCAGCAAGAGCTTCTTCAAGCTCAGCTGTATCGTCGGTGTGAGCTACCATTTTCAGCTCCTTGGAGAGGTCGAGGCTGAAGATACCCATGATAGACTTAGCGTCGATTGCGTATCTGCCGGAGATAAGGTCTACTTCGTAGCTGAAAAGCATAACTGTTGATACAAACTTCTTTACCTGATCGATTGTTCCGATTTTTACTGTAAATTCTTTCATAACATTTCCTTCCTTTCAGTTCTGTTGGGTTTTGTTTGTTTACTTGATGATGTAGGCTTCGATGTCGCCTAAGAAATCTCCGCAGTTGTCGCTATGAAGGGTAAGCTTAAGATTGCGGCTCAGATCAAGGCTGAAAATACCCATAATGGACTTAGCGTCAATTGTGTATTTTCCTAAGGACAAATCCGCTTCGTAGCTTAACTGGTTTACCTTCTTGACGAAATCCTTGACGTCATCAATGCTTACAAGTCTGATTTCTGCGGTTGTCATATCTGTCATCGTCCTTTCCTTTCGGATACGCTTCCCGTATCCTTGCTCTTATAATACCCGCAAAAAAGCCGAATGTCAAGCGGTTTATTTTAAAATAACAGTCTTTAGCACAAAATTCGGTGATTATGGAAGTAATGTAAAATTTTTGAAACCTTTTTTGTGCAGTATGCACTAAGATATGAGGGCTAATTTATGCGATTTGTCATACAGACCTTCGGCTGTAAGGTCAACCAATACGAAAGCATCGGTATTTCCAACGCCATGACAGCGGCAGGCTATACCGAAACAGAGGATATTTCTTCTGCGGATATTGTCATAATAAACTCCTGCACAGTAACCGAAAACAGCAGCAAAAAGGCATGCCATGCCGTAAGAGCCGCCAAAGCCGCAAACCCGAAAGCAGCAGTTGTGCTTGCGGGCTGCTTCCCGCAGGCTTTCCCCGATAAGGCAGGGATAAGCGGCGCGGATATTATTGCAGGAACAGCGGGAAGAAACGACCTGCCAAAGCTTATAACAGCCTTTTTTGAGGGCAGGACTGCTTCCTCTCTCCCCGAGCTTCCCCGCAGCTACGAGGAGCTTGATTTCTGCCGTACAACGGGCAAAACCCGTGCATTTATAAAAATCGAGGACGGCTGCGACCGCTTCTGCTCCTACTGCATAATCCCCTACGCAAGAGGGCGTGTGCGCTCCAGAAGTCTTGAATCCATACGGGAAGAGGCTGCCGCCTGCCTTCGGGACGGGCATAAGGAAATTGTGCTGGTGGGGATAAATCTGTCCTGCTACGGAAAGGATACGGGTAAAAGCCTTGCTGACGCAGTAGAAGCAGTCGCTTCCTTCCCCGAAATTCTCCGTGTGCGGCTTTCCTCCCTTGAACCGGAGCTGCTTGACGAGGAAATGTGCAGGCGGCTTGCTTCCTGCAAAAAGCTTTGCCCACATTTTCACCTGTCCCTGCAAAGCGGCTGTGACGAGACCCTGAAACGAATGAACAGGCACTACACAAGCGAGGAATATTTTGAGATAGTGAGCCGCCTGCGCCGATATTTTCCCGACTGCGCTGTAACAACCGATATTATGGTGGGCTTTGCGGGGGAAACGGAGGAAGAATTTCTGAAGTCCCTTGCATTTGCCGAAAGGGTAGGCTTTGCAAAAATCCACGTTTTCACCTACTCCGTAAGAGAGGGAACTGCCG
>JBJERK010000346.1:0-4467 GCA_051882255.1 Ruminiclostridium sp. | reverse complement strand
GTAGGCTTTGCAAAAATCCACGTTTTCACCTACTCCGTAAGAGAGGGAACTGCCGCCGCTAAGCGCACCGACCATATCCCCGAAAGCGTAAAGGCAGACCGCTATAAGCGTATGTCGGAGCTTGACAGGCGGCTAAGCGGCGAGTTTCTCAGAAAACAGGTAGGCAAAACAGCAGAAATTATCGTACAGAAGCGTACCTCCCCCGATTTTGCGGCAGGACTTACCCCGAATTACACAATGATTCACGTCCCCGGCAGCCCTGCACAAAAACAGGACGTAATAAAAGTCAGAATAACAGCCGCCTGCCAGGGCTTTTGCATCGGAGAAGAAGCAGGCGGGGCAGGAAAGGATTTGTAATAATATGAACCTTATGCACTTAAAATATGCGGCGGAGGTGGCAAAAACCAAGTCCATCAACAAGGCGGCGGAAAACCTCTATATGGGTCAGCCCAACTTAAGCCGTGCAATAAAGGAGCTTGAAGAGTCGTTAGGCATTTCAATCTTCAAGCGCACATCAAGGGGAATTGAGATAACCCCTCAGGGCGAGGAGTTCCTTACCTACGCAAACAGGATTCTGCGGCAGGTTGAGGAGGTTGACGATCTGTACCGCAATCCCGGCGCCGCAAAGCAGCGCTTTTCCGTTTCTGTGCCAAGAGCAAGCTATATCTCCTACGCCTTTTCGGAATTTTCAAAGGCGGTAAGAACCGACAGGGCGGCGGAGCTGTTCTACAACGAAACAAGCGCAATCCAGACCATAAACAATGTTGCGGGAGGAGATTACAAGCTTGGAATCCTCCGCTATCAGACGGGCTTTGAGAAATATTTTACGGATATTATGGTGGAAAAGGGGCTTACCGGAGAAATTATAACCGAGTTTTCCTACAAGATACTCACAAGCAGGAACAGTCCCCTTGCAGAACTGCCGGAAATCCATTCAACCGACCTTAAGGACTATATAGAAATTGCCCACGCCGACCCTCACGTACCCTCTCTGCCCCACGTTGACGTTATGAAGCAGGAGCTTTCGGAGTATGTGAACAAGCGGATTTTCGTTTACGAGCGTGCAAGCCAGTTTGAGCTTATGGAACATAACGACAGGATTTTCATGTGGGCTTCTCCCGTTCAGCGTGATATTCTTGACAAATTCGGGCTTATCCAGCTTGACTGCAAGGACAATAAGCGTATCTGCAAGGATATCCTTATAAGAAAGCAGAATTATACGCTGACAGAGCTTGATAAGCGGTTTATTGAGGAGATTGTTAAGGCGAAGCGTGAGATATTTGGGTAAAAAACAGCCCGGGTTTTTCCCGGGCTGTATTTTTAAGTCTGATTTTTTATATTTCTGCGTTACCAAAGTCAAATTTTTCTGTGTATATTAGTGAAGGACACTTGACACGCAGAAAGGAGATGATAACTTGGACGACAGCGAAATCTTAAATCTGTATTTTGAGCGGAATGAGCTGGCTATAACAAAAACAGCGGAGAAATACGGAAGCTACTGCTATTATATCGCCTATAGTATTCTTTCGGATAACTGCGAAAGCGAAGAATGTGTAAACGATACATATCTTAATGCATGGAACTGTATCCCTCCCAAGCGTCCGAAAATATTTCAGACATTTTTAGGCAGAATTACACGGAACATTTCTCTTAACAGATTATACAGCAAGAATGCCGAAAAGCGGGGAGGGAATGCGGCTGTGTTGTCATTTGATGAAATTGAGGAATTTACGCCTGCCGCCGACAGCACACAAAGGGCTGCTGACGACTGGGAGCTTTCCTCAGTAATCAATCGTTTTCTTGGAGCTCTTACAACCGAAAACCGCAAAATATTTATGCGGCGATACTGGTATTTAAACTCTGTGAAAGAAATAGCCGAGGATTTTAAGATTTCCGAAGGTAAAGTCAAAATGTCCTTACATCGTTCAAGAAAAAAACTCAGAAAGCTTTTGGAGGAAGAAGGTATTTCAATATGAATGAAAAAAGAATTTTTTATGCAGTAGGACTTGCGGAGGAGAAATATATTCTTGAAGCTGCGCCCGACTCCTTCAAAGGCGAAGAAAGCATTGACGGAGGCAGTAGTATGGACAAGAAAAAAACCGGAATATTCGGCAGAAAGCTAAGTGTGCCTGTTGCGGCGGCAATAGCTGCAGCAGCTCTTGCTATAACAGCAGGAGCAGTCATTTATGGAATTTCCTTTATAGCAAACAGCCCTATCGGAGAAAAGCAGGAAATTATATCCGAACTTAAAAACGACGTTTTTTCGGACGAAAACGAAAATATAAGGCTTACTGTTCAGGAATTTATTACAGACGGCGCAAATTCAATTATGACCATAAGATATGATTTTCTCACCGATGAGGGCAAAGCCTGGGGAGATGAAAACCTTAATTTAGAGGACTCCGACTGCCACGATAAGTTTATAATAGAGCCTTCTGTTAATCCCGACGGCAGTTACGCAAGCAACGGAGCGCTTTGGTTTTATGCTGAGCTTGAAAAATATAACACGGAAACAAGCCGTTATTTTGCAGTTTCTGTAGAATCTGATTCTGCATTTTCTGAAAATACGTCCTTAAATATTTGTTACACTATCGGCGAAGAACCGAAAAATGCAGTCATCAGCACCGAAAATAAGATAAACAGAAAATGGTACGCCCTCAGAAGCGATGAACAGCTCAGCGAATATGTTACTCCGAAAATACTATGCATATCCGACTTAAGCTGTGCCGTTTACGGAGAGAATAACGGTTATTCCGAGCACGGAAGAAACGAAGGCGGCGGCGAATGGGGCAAGAAGCTGGTTTCTTCCGAAGTAAGCCGTGATTTATGGAACGCTGTATGTAATGTATCCTTGGTTACAGAAAGCGGAAAAACCGCAATAAGTCCATTAATGGGGCTTGGTCCCTGTCGTGCCGAAATAGAGGGCTGTGATATGGAAATTCTATCGGCTCAGATTTCATATTTAGATTGCGTAAATGATGAAATAGTAACAGGCAAGATAGATTTGGACAGCCTTAAAGAAATCGAAATCGGCGGGGTTGTTTACTCCCTTGAAGAAATTGAATCGCCTGTTAAGTAATACTAATAACCATTTAAATTCAGGAAATCTTTGCAAAAATCCGGCACCGCTATCGTCGTCAAAGAAACTTGACGTACATACAGTACGCCTGCGTTTCTTTTCCTCGATTTCGGTACCGCCTTTTTTCAAATCTTTTCCTTCGTTCAAACGGTTATTAGTATAAATCTGTAAATGCAAAAGCATAAAGTAGTGATTTTAAACGCAGCCCGTGAAAACTCACGGGCTGCATTTCTTATATCATCACTTATGCGTAGCATTAATCGGCGCAATAGCGTCAAGTATAGTCTTTTCAAGGGCTTCCTTGCCGTACTTGTCAACCTCCGCCTTGCTCTTCTCTACGTGGGTAAGACAGCCTGCGCCGCCGATACAGCCGCCTGTACAAGCCATACCCTCGATAAAGTTTTCGGGCAGTACCTTCTTGGAGGCTTTGAGAAGCGCTGTGCGGCACTGCTCAATACCATCGCATACAACCGCCTTTACCTCGAAGTCGATGTTCTGCTCCTTAAGGCTTTCTGCAACCGCTTCGGAAAGACCGCCGCACCTTGCAAAAATTCTGCCGAAGTAGGAAGCGTTGTCAAGAGGCGTTTCGCCGAGAGTGGTTATATCCACGTCCTTGCTGTCAAACAGCGCCTGCAATTCCTCAAAGGTAATAACGCAGTCGATATAGGGCTTAACGCTCTCCTTCTGAAACTCCATTTTCTTTGCGGTGCAGGGACCTATGAACACAATCTTGCAGTCCGGGTCGTTGTTCTTCATGTACCTTGCAATCATCGCCATAGGCGAAAGGTTGTGGGAAATGTTGCCCGCAAGGTCGGGGAAGGTCTTTTCAACGTAGCTTACAAAGGCGGGGCAGCAGGAGCTTGTCAGAAAGCCCTTTTCCGCTAATTCCTGAGCCTCCGAGTATGCAGTCATATCAGCACCCAGCGCCGCTTCAACTACCGAGTGGAAGCCGAGAGCCTTGATGCCGGAGATAACCTGCCCTAAAACAGCGTAGGTGAACTGGCTGGAAATCGAGGGCGCAACAACTGCGTAAACCTTGTAGTTCTTGTTGTTGTCGCTCTTCTGAATCATATCAATAACGTTCAGAATAAAGGACTTTTCGGAAATTGCGCCGAAGGGGCACTGGTAAACGCAGGCACCGCAGGAAATGCACTTGTTGTTGTCGATTGAAGCCGCCTTGCTTTCGTTCATTGAGATTGCCTTTATTTTGCAGGCGTTCTCACAGGGACGCTTGTGGTTTGCAATAGCGCTGTAGGGGCAGACCTTTGCGCACTGACCGCACTCAACGCACTTGGACTTGTCGATATGGGCTTTCTGGCGGGAGTCAAAGGTGATAGCGCCGCGGCGGCAGACGTCCTCGCAGCGGTGAGCAATACAGCCGCGGCAGG
>JBJERK010000345.1:0-7683 GCA_051882255.1 Ruminiclostridium sp. | reverse complement strand
GGTATCTGGAACAAGGAGTCGGTAGAAGAATGGCTGACAGAAATTCAGCTGCCTATCGAATAATAATCAAAGCAAAAACCCCTTTCTCCAAGTGGAGAAAGGGGGTTTGCTATCTGTATCTGTGAATTTTATGCGTGCTCAAGTCTTTTTCCGATATAATCGGCGACCTCCTCCTGAGCAATTCCAAGCACAAATGAAAACTCGGGGTAGATTATGTTTTCCGCCATTCTCAGAGTGTTTTCGTCGGAAACAAGCACCTTTTTTCCGCTGGTGCGGCACTGGACGGTGTGGAGATAGACGGTTTTAATAAGGGCGATTATCTTTGAGTAGTCGTCGCTTTTTAAAATCGCTTCAATAATGCTTTTGCGCTGGCGGAAATCCCTTGTAAGCTGAATTTCCATATCGGGTACGGAGTCAATAACGCTGTGAATTTCCTCTTTGGTCATAGGCTTTCGTATTTTAGCGCCTGCAAAGGACATGGGCACATAGTAGGAGGAGCCGTTCCTGCTCAGCGGCACAAGCTTTAAGTATTCCGAGGAGCTTACCCCGTCAAAGGACTTTGTTTCGATACATTCAACCCTGCAAACGCCTACGCCCTTGTAAACAACGTAGTCGTTCTGCAAAAATTCTGTTTCAAGCCTTTCCATTATGCCGCCTCCCTTTAATTGCACTTCCATAAATTTGCCGATATGGTTATAACATAATCAAAATGAAATTATTGCTAACACTATGGTTATTATACCACATTTTCAACAGCTTTAACATAGGCTTTTTGTACAAAAAACAGAAATTTATTTTTGGGACAGGGAGCGAAAATGCACATAAAAAGGCTTTACAAAAGGAAATCTGCAAGTTTTGGCATAGAAAAAGCCGCCCCCTTGCGGAAGCGGCGCTTTTGTCATATTACGCAATCAGTGGTTGTGATGCGGGTGTGCCTTGACGAAATCCACGGCGTTAAGGCAGGCAACGTGGACGTCGATTGAGTGCTGCTTAATCATAACCTGAGAAAGTCTTGAATAAAGCTCGCCCTTTGCGGTGCTGACGTACTTCGGGGGCAGGGCGTTAAGAGCAAGACACTCTGCATCCTCAACGCACTGGGGACAGCCGCAGAATTCGGTATCGGTTTCCATAATATCCTTAAGCGTAAGTTCAACTATCTGTTCCATTGTATTTATCAGCGCCATAAAATCAATCCTTTCACATAACGGCTTAATCTGAAATGCCTTATGTACTGATTATACAATTTTTTTCCTTTTTTGTCAATGAATTTTTTGTGTTTTTCCTGTAGAGCAGTCCGATTTGCTCAAAAAATATGATAAAATTACGCTTGCTATTGAATTTTTCGGAAAAGTGTGGTATTATTAATATAATTATTTCATTCAACGCACTAAATCTGGAAAGGACATAATCAAGATGAACGCTTTTTCTTACAGGATACAGGGACTTCAGCCCTCCGCAATTCGTGAAATACTGAAATTTACAGCAGACCCCACGGTTATAAGCTTTGCTGCGGGAAATCCTGCTCCCGAGGCTTTCCCTGTTGATAAAATCAAGGGGCTTATGGAGGAGATAATGGAAAACGACCCGATAGGCGCTCTCCAGTACTCAATCTCCGAGGGCTACACGCCTCTTCGTGACTGGATAAAGGACGACCTTTACTCAAAGGGCATTTTCAACTGGAACAACGACGACGTTATTATTACAGCAGGCGCTCAGCAGTGCATTGAAATGACCGCAAAGGTAATCTGCAACGAGGGAGACGCTATTATCTGCGAGGAACCAAGCTTTATCGGCTCTCTCAACTCCTTCCGCTCCTATAATGCAAAGCTTATCGGCGTACCTATGGACGACGAGGGAATGGATATTGCAATTCTCGAGGATACGCTTAAGAAAAATCCGAGAACAGCCTTTATCTATGTAATCCCCAACTTCCAGAACCCCACCGGCAGAACCATGAGCCTTAACCGCAGAAAGCAGATACTTGAGCTTGCATACAAGTACAACGTGCTTATTATAGAGGACAACCCCTACGGCGACCTGCGCTTTGCAGGAGAGGACGTTCCCACTATTCGCTCGATGGACACAAAGGGTCACGTTATCTACGCAGGAACCTTCTCCAAGACCGTTGCTCCCGGACTTCGTGTAGGCTATATGTGCGCAGACAAGAGCATAGTTTCAAAGGCAATATGCGCTTTGCAGGTTTCCACCGTTCACACCAACATTATGGCGCAGATGATTGTGCATAAGTTCCTTACAAGATACGATTTTAACGAGCATCTCGAAGGACTTCGTGAGATTTACAGGAAGAAATGCGACCTTATGCTTAACTGCCTTAAGTACAAGATGCCAAAATCCATAAGCTTTACCGAGCCGGACGGCGGTCTCTTTATCTGGGGCACTCTCCCGGACGGGGATATGAACTACTTCTGTAAGAAAGCGGTTGAAAATAAGGTTGCTGTCGTTCCGGGAAATGCATTCCTGGTTGACGAAAGCAAGCCTACTCTTTCCTTCCGACTTAACTACTCAACTCCTACCGACGAGCAGATTGAAAAGGGTACGGATATTCTTGCGGAAGTTGCAAAGACAATGTACAGATAAAGGAGAAAAGGGACAATGGAAGAAACAAGAAAAAAGCGTATTTTCAGCGGTATTCAGCCCACAAATACACCTCACTTAGGCAACTATCTGGGCGCTCTCGTAAACTGGATCAAGCTCCAGGACGAGTACGACTGCGCCTACAGCATAGTAGACCTGCACTCAATTACCGTAAGACAGGACCCCGCAAAGCTTCGTAAGCAGATTGTGGAAAGCTACGCTCTGCTGCTGGCTATGGGAGTTGACCCTAAGAAGTCTATTGCTTTTGTGCAGGGGCATAACCCCGCACACGCAGAGCTTTCATGGGTGCTTTCCTGCTACACCCAGTTCGGCGAGCTTTCCCGTATGACCCAGTTTAAAGATAAGAGCGAAAAGCATCCCGAAAATATCAATGCAGGACTTTTCACCTACCCCGTGCTTATGGCGGCGGATATTCTTCTGTATCAGGCTGACCTTGTGCCGGTAGGCGTTGACCAGAAGCAGCACTTGGAGCTTACAAGAAACATCGCCCAGCGCTTCAACCAGCTTTACGGCGAGACCTTTGTAATGCCCGAGCCTTATATCACAAAAACAACAGCTAAGATTATGTCGCTCCAGGACCCCGTAAAGAAGATGAGCAAGTCGGACGAGAACCCCAATGCAAGCGTTTCAATCCTTGACGACAAGGACACCATAATCAGAAAGTTCAAGAGAGCCGTAACCGACAGCGAAACAGAGGTTTGCTACCGTGAGGGCAAGGACGGGGTTAATAACCTTATGTCCATTTATTCCGCTGTTACAGGCAAGTCCTTTGAGGAAATCGAAAGGGAGTTTTCGGGCAAGGGCTACGGCGATTTCAAGCTTGCCGTGGGCGAGGCTACAGCGGATATGCTGGCGCCTATGCAGGCTGAATTTGCAAAGATTATTGCAGACAAGCAGTATATCAATGACTGCATGAAGGAGGGCGCAGAAAAGGCTTATAAGGCTTCGAGATACACTCTGCGGAAGGTTTTCAAGAAAGTAGGCTTCGTTGAAATCAAGTAAGAAAAAGCTATGTATTGCGGCGGTGTGCGCTGTTGTTGCCGCAATTCCCTTTGTGTGCAGTACTGCCCTTACCGAAACCTGTTATAATATCAGCGCAAAATCTGCAAAAAATCCCGTAAAAATCGCATTTCTGTCCGACCTGCACAACAGCTTCTACAAGGCGGATATGAAAGAGCTTACCGAGTCGGTGCATAATTTCTCTCCCGACGCCGTTGTTTTCGGCGGCGACCTTTTTGATGAGCATTTCGGGGAGGAAAACTCATGGCGGCTGGTAAGAAAGCTTGCGGCGGAATATCCCTGCTATTACTCTATCGGCAATCACGAGATAAACCGAATGGACGCAGACAGGGTAAAGGAGAAAATGCGTAAGGCGGGGGTTACCGTGCTTGAGGGCGGTTTTTCCGACCTTACGGTAGGCGATACTGCGGTAAGATTTATCGGAATAGACGGGGCGCTGTACGAAGAACAGCTTGAAGCGGCGGAAGAGGCGGTTTCGGGCGACAGGGTAAACCTGCTTATAGACCATTTCCCCGAGGATTTTCCGCTTGTTTCGGGAAAGGGCTTTGATATAGTCCTTTCGGGGCACGCTCACGGCGGGCAGGTAAGAGTACCCTTTACGGATATAGGACTTTACGCCCCCGGACAGGGAATTTTCCCGAAGTACACAAGCGGAGTTTACACGGAAAGCGGCACTTCCATGGTTGTAAGCAGAGGGCTTTACAGACAGCTTTCCTGTCTTGTAATACCAAGAGTGTTTAACCGTCCCGAAGCTGTATACATAACTATTCAGCCGTAATTTCGGCGGAAAGGGGAAGCTCTATGCGAATTGTTTCGCTTATTGAAAATACCAGCGCCGCAGAGCGGCTTAAAGCGGAGCATGGGCTTTCCCTTTACGTTGAAAACTGCGGAAAGCATTATCTTATAGACACCGGCGCTTCGGACAAGTTCATTCTCAATGCAAAGCGAATGAGAATACCCCTTGAAAAGGTGGAAAGGGTGGTTATTTCCCATAACCATTACGACCACACGGGAGGAATAGAGGCGCTTTTGAAGCTTAACCCGAAGGTTAAAATATACGCAAAGACGGCTTGTATCGAGGATTTCTATATGAAATACGGACCTGTGCGTATTCCGATAGGACAGCTCAGCTATCTTTACGAGGAGCACCCCCGCAATTTCGTGCTGTACAACAGCTTTCAGGAGATAGGCGAGGGGTTTTTCGCCATGTCCAACGAATACCGGGATTATCAGATGTACTGCCGCGAAAAAAGGCTTTACCGCCGCTGCGGAAAGCAGATAATACACGACGATTTCGAGCATGAGGCTTTCTTTCTTATCTTCCCCGACAACAACAGGGAGAAGGGCTGCGTGGTGGTTTCAAGCTGCTCACACTGCGGAATTGTGAACGTGCTGAAAACTGTGCGTATGAGATACCCGGAAACGCCAATACTTTCTGTTATAGGCGGGTTTCACCTTATGGGCTCGTCGACAAAAAAGCTTTGCTGCTCCGTGGAGTTTGTGGACAAGACGGTAAACGAACTTAAGGGAATACCTACGGGGGCGATTTATACCTGCCACTGCACCGGACTTACGGGCTACGGCATTATGAAAGCGGGGCTTGGGGACAGGCTCCAGTATTTACAGACCGGAGAGGAGCTGGAATTTTAGTATGAATATTCTTGTGGCAGGCTGCGGTAAGACGGGCGCAGCCCTTGCGGGAAAGCTTGCTGAATACGGACACGATATTGCCGTTATAGACGAAAACGGCTCGAATTTCGATAATCTTCCGGAGGGCTTCGGAGGACTTGCCTTTGAGGGCATTCCGATTGACTCGGACACTCTTGTTAAAGCGGGAATAAAGACCTGCGACGTGGTTGCGGCAGTTACCTCGGACGACAACATAAACCTTATGGTAGCTCAGCTTGCAAAAGAGGTTTTCGGGGTAAAGCGGGTTATCGCCAGGGTTTCCGACAAGGAAAAGGAACAGATTTACAGCTCCTTCGGGCTTACAACCGTCTGCCCCACAAATTTAACTGTTGACTCCCTTGCTTCTGCTGTTGACGAGTTTTCGCAGAACGAGAGCTATATAAGAATGGGAAACCACACGGTAAGGTTTTTCTCAATGGCTGCTCCCCAGGAATTTATCGGGGAGAAGGCGCTGGGAATTACTCTTGAGCAGGACGAGATACTTTACGCTGTAATCAATGCCGAGGGAGAAATGCGGCTTGTTACAAACTACAATTTCGTTATAAACAGCGGGGATACCCTTGTTTTTTCAAAGCTTGTGGACTGATTTAGAGGGAAGTGAATCTTAATGAAAACCATAATTCTCGGCGGCGGCAGGGTAGGCTATTACCTTGCAAAGACCTTAAGCGAGCGCAGCCGTGATATTGTTCTTATAGAAAGGGATAAGGAGGTGTGCCGCCGTGTTGCGGATACTCTCGACGTTCCCGTAATATGGGGAGACGGTTCCTCCGCTTCGGTGCTTGCAAAGGCGGGAGCGGAAAGCTGCGGGGCTGTTATTGCAGTTACCGGCAGGGACGAGGTAAACCTTATCGCTTGCCAGACTGCAAAAAGAGTTTACGGAGTAGCAAAAACCATAGCAAAGGCAAATAACCCGAAAAACGTTGACACAATGCGCTCTCTCGGGGCGGATATTGTTATTTCATCAATAGATACGATTATAACTCTCCTTGAACGCGAGGTAGACCACAGCACAATCAAGGAGCTTATACCCCTTAACGGCGGAAAGGCGGCGGTTTACGAGGTGGTTCTGCCTGCTGATTTTGCATATTCCGGCGGCGAAATCTCGGAAATATCCCTGCCTGAGGGCTGCAACATCGTTTCAATAACAAGAGAGGGCGAGCTTATAATCCCGCGAGGCAAAACAAGACTGTATGGCGGCGACAAGCTTTTAATCGTTTCCGCAGCCTCTGTTACCAACGACGTACGCCGTGCTTTAAAGCTTAAAAAGCAGTAAAAATTGTTCCAAAGCCCTAAGATTATTATGCAGTTAGCTGTATTTGCGGGAGATTTTGGGTATTTTCTTGTAAAAAAACAGTAAAATTTGCTGTTATTTTCAAAAAGTATTGAAATTTTGCCAAAAATGAGCTATAATGTAAATAAAATTAATTTATTATGAGAAGGTTGGTACATTATGAACTCACCATTCACAACGGCTGAAATCAGCAAGAAGCTTAAGGAAACCCTTGAGCTGGATTTCAGAGTTTCGCCCGCAGAGGCAACAAGCACGCAGATTTACAAGGCGCTGTCCAGCCTTGTAGTTGACTACTTAAAGGAAAAGCGCCATAAGTTTATGACAAAGTGCAATTCCATGGGCAAGAAGCAGGTTTACTACATTTCCATGGAGTTCCTTATGGGTCGTTCTCTCAAGACCTCCCTTTTCAATCTCGGACTTAACGAGGTTGTGGAAAAGGTTATGAGCGACGAGTACAACATAAAAATGGAAACCATTTACGACGAAGAGCCTGACGCAGGTCTCGGAAACGGCGGTCTTGGACGTCTTGCTGCCTGCTATATGGACGGTATGGCTACCTGCGCTTACCCCGCAACAGGCTACTCCCTCCTTTACGAATACGGTATCTTCAAGCAGAAGATTATCGACGGCTGGCAGACAGAGCTTCCCGATAACTGGCTTCCCGGCGGCGAGTCCTGGCTTGTTCCCGTTCCCGAGCAGGCTATCGAGGTTCACTTCGACGGCGAGGTTAAGGAATACTGGGATAACGAATACCACCACATTTCCCATGTTAACTACGTTCCCGTACTTGCTGTACCTTATGATATGTACGTTTCCGGCTACGACAGCGAGGGCGTTTCCAAGCTTCGTCTCTGGAGCGCTAAGAGCATGTCCTTCGATATGAGCGCTTTCAACGCAGGCGACTACGCAAGCGCTCTTGGCGCAAATAATATTGCTCACGCTCTTACAAAGGTTCTTTACCCCAACGACAACCATCTTGAGGGTAAGGCGCTCCGTCTTCGTCAGCAGTACTTCATGTGCGCCGCTTCCGTTGGCGATATCGTAATGCGCCACATGAACGTTTACGG
>JBJERK010000344.1:0-7690 GCA_051882255.1 Ruminiclostridium sp. | reverse complement strand
AAAGGCTGCTGCCGTGCTTATAGCTCATCATCACCGTTTCCGCCTTTTCCCCGTCCGGGAAAGCGTAGAGGTATTTCACCGTACCGTCTATTGCGGAGACAAGCTTTCTTTTTATTTCAAGTGAGGGTATAAAATACCGCTCGTCCAGATATTCAATAAGCTTTTTTGAAAGATTTGTACATTCCGAAAAGCTTACAGCCCGCTTTTTATGCAGCCACTCATAAAGCTGCTTTCCGCGGAATCTCGGCTCTCCCGCTTCTGCGAGAGCTTCGGTAAGCTCCGGGAGGGTAAGGGAGAGAATGTCCGTTTTATTCAATATTATCTTCCTTTCAAAAAGGAGATTCCGCCATCTGCGGATGGCGGCAAGGGGCGCTGCCCCTTGACCCTGCAAGCCTTTTGAAAGAAGGCTCGCAGCAAGCTGCACCGAAAACTTCAATATTTTTAAGAGAGAACAGAACTTAACCCTTTCTTCTGAAAGAAGCCGCAAAGAACCCGTCACCGCCTGTGATATGGGGGAAGAAGCTGCGGTACCAGCCGCCCTCGCCGCCTGCAATATCCGCCGAAATCAGCTCGGGGGTAAAGTCGCTGTTCTTAGCGAGAAAATCCTTTGCAACTATCTCGTTTTCCTCGGGATTAAGGGTGCAGGTGGAATAAACAAGCAGTCCTCCTGCCTTAACGTAATTCTTCGAGGTATCAAGAATCTTTCGCTGAATTTCGGGTATTTCCGCTATTTCAGCCTTTGGTTTGTATTTGATTTCAGGCTTTCGGCGGATAACGCCAAGCCCTGAGCAGACCACGTCGCAAAGCACTCTGTCAGCTATTGGTATTGCTTCATTTAGCAGGAGTGCGTCGTTTACGCCTGCGGTTATAACGTCAAGTCCGAGGCGGCTTGCGCCGGATTTTATAAGCTCAGTCCTTGCTTCGTAAAGGTCGAAGCTTAAGAGCCTGCCCTTATTTTCCATAGCCTCCGCCATGGAAAAGGACTTTCCGCCGGGAGCGGCGCACATATCAAGCACCGTTTCTCCCGATTGCGGAGCAACGATTTTACAGCAAAGCTGAGAGGAGATGTCCTGCACATGAAAAAGCCCCTCACGGTAAGCCTTGCAGCGCTCAATCCCGCTTATTTTCCCGATTTCTATGCAGTCGGACAAAAGGGGATTTCTTACTGCGGGGATATTCTCCGAAGAGAGCCGCTCTATAAGGCTGTCTGCTGTGCATTTCAGGGTATTCACCTTTGCGTAAAGGGGCGGTCTGCCGAAGGAGGACTTCAGCATTGCAAGTGTACATTCGTCTCCGTAGCTTTTTCGCCACATTTTCACCAGCCATTTAGGGCAGGAGTACTCCACCGAAAGCCTGCCGTTTTCATCAAGACCGTCGAAGCTAAGCTTACTGCCCCCACGGATAAAGGCTCTTAAAACAGCGTTTGCAAAGCCTTTAAGCCGCTGCGGGCAAAGCTTTACCGTTTCGTTTACAGCGGCGCTTTCGGGGACGGCGGTCATATACAGAAGCTGATAAAGACCCATTCGCAGAAGCTGCACCGCCCGCTTGTCAAGCTTATCGTATTCGGTTTTCGAGTATGCCCGTATAAGGTAGTCGAGGGTCATTTTCCGCTCTAAAACGCCGTAGAAAAGCGCCGCCGCAAAAGCCCTGTCCTTCCCCGCAAGCCCGCTTTTTTCAAGGGCTTCATCAAGGGCGATATTCGAATAAGCACCCTGAAGCTCCGTTTTAAGGAGCAGGTCGTAAGCCGTCTGCCTTGCAGTAACCATTGTCAGTTTTTCCTGTTTGTCTTTGCAAGCAGCTTGAAAAGCTGAGCAAGGGTTACAAGGAAGCTTGAAACGTAGGTCATAGCTGCTGCGCCAAGCACCTTTCTTGCGCCAAGCAGCTCGCCGCCGTAGAGGATTTTGTTGTCCACCAGCGTATCTATCGCCCGCTTGCTTGCGTTAATCTCAACAGGGAGGGTTATAAGCTGGAACAAAGCCACAACGATAAAGAAGCCGATTGCAACCTGCACCACGGGAAGAAGACCTAAAATACAGCCCACCATAAACATCAGCGGCCACGCCTGTGAGCAGAATGCAACAGCGGGGTAAATCGTCTGACGAATCACAATCGGGGTGTACTGCTTTGCGTGCTGGATTGCGTGCCCACACTCGTGGGCGGCTACGCCTACCGCCGCAACTGTAGAGTTGCCGAAAACCGTCTGGGAAAGGGCAAGCACCTTTGTTTTCGGGTTGTAGTGGTCTGTAAGGTTGCCCGCTACCTGCACAATCTGCACATCGTAAAGCCCGTTTATATCGAGAATCCGCCTTGCAACCTCGTGCGCCTTTGCGCCGTTTGCTGTTCTTACAAGGTTGTACTTGCTGAAGGTCATTTTTACCCTTATTGAGCAGAACAGCGAGAAAGCTATCGCCGCTAAAAGAAGACAGGTTTCAACCGGGTAAACAAGCAGACCCCGAAGCGTATAGATAATATTTTCCATATAAAAATCCTTTCCTGATTATTCTCCGAAAACCGTACCCTTTTCCGTTTTTCTTCCTCTTAAGAAGTCCTCTGCGCTCATGCGCTTTCCGCCCTCGTACTGAATATCCGTAAGGCGGAGGATTTCCCCGCCGCAGGAAATTCCCAGCTTATCGTCGGCAGCCGTGCCGCTTGGAAGGCTCGTTTTCTCCCCTGTTTTCTCCGCAAAGTACACCTTGAGCCGCTTTCCGCCTAAGGTCGTGTAGGCGCAGGGGCTGGAGGAAAGTCCACGGATAAGGTTATAGACCTCCTCAATGGGCTTGCTGAAATCTATCCTGCACATCTCCTTTGTAAGCATTGAGGCATAGCAGGAGTCGGCGTCGTTTTGTACCGTTCTTGGTGCAGTACCTGCTTCAAGGCGGCTTAAGGTTTCAACGAGAAGCTTAGCTCCCATTTCCGAAAGCCTGTCGTGAAGCTCTGAGGCGGTCATTTTCTCGCCGATTCCGATTTCTTCCTTTAAAATCATATCCCCTGTATCAAGTCCCGCCGCCATGTGCATTGTGGTTACGCCGGTTTTTGTTTCGCCGTCAATAATTGAGCGCTGAATCGGCGCTGCTCCTCTGTATTTCGGGAGCAGTGAGGCGTGAACGTTTATACAGCCGTATTTCGGCAGGTCAAGTATCGCCTCCGGCAGAATCTGCCCGTAGGCTACTACTGCAATACAGTCGGGGTTAAGCTCACGGAGAATTTCAAGAGACTTTTCCCCGTCCTCGCCCTTTCTGAGGGAAAGAGGCTGAAAAACAGGTATTCCTAACGCCTCGGCGCACTCCTTTACAGGAGTGAAGGTAAGCTTATGTCCGCGGTTACGGGGCTTGTCGGGCTGGGTAAAAACGCCGCTTATGCGGTGACCTGCCTCGTAGACCGCCTTTAAACAGGGCACGGAAAAGTCGGGAGTGCCCATAAAAACTATATTCATAAATAGAAATCCTTTCGTGGTGGCTTATCGTTTACTGCTTTTCCTCTATTTCGGTCATTTCGTCTGCTATGTCTGTAAATATTATTCCGTTCAGGTGGTCGATTTCGTGGCAAAGCGCCCTTGCAAGCATTTCCGTGCCCTCAACCTTAAATTCCTTTCCGTAGCGGTTCTGGGCGGTTACCTTAACCTTTGCGGGGCGGGTAACGTAGCCCCACTGTCCCGGAACGGAAAGACAGCCCTCAACCTCGCGCTGCTTGCCCTTAACGGAAGTAATAACGGGGTTTACAAGCTCGATAGGTCCTTCCCCCACATCGATTACAACAACACGGCGGAGTATCCCTACCTGTGGGCCTGCAATTCCGCAGCCGTTTGCGTCCTTCATTGTTTCGTACATATCGTCCAGCAGTACCCATAGCTTATCGTCGAAGGCAGTAACCTCTCTGCACTTCTTTCTTAAAATGTCCTCGCCAACCTTAACTATGTTTCTCTTCGCCATATTCATATCCTTTCCGCACGGCAATATTTCCGCACTATATAATTTCGCCGTTGAAATCGGCGTAAAAGCTTACTTTTTCAAAAGCCTTATCCTTGTATGCAGCGCTCATAACCTGCCGCAGAAGCTCACGAAAGGGCTTATTGTTGCGGCATTTCACTATAATCCTGCTTCTGCTGCTTCCGCCCCGCTTTCCGCAGTCGGTAGGTCCTAAAAGTATAACGGGAATTTTCCCCGCCGCCTTATCCGCCGCCGACTTTAACATTCCGAAGAATTTTTTTGCTGCATTTGCCGCTGCCTCCTCGGAAACGGAAGAAAAGGCTATCATACATATATCGCAGTAGGGCGGGAAAATAAGGGCTTTTCTTACCTCCGACTCCTGACGGTAGAACTCCTTGTAGTTCTGCGCCGCAGCAAGCTGTAAAACGTAATGGTCGGGGGTATAGGTCTGGATACAGGCTCTTCCCTGCTTTTCGCCTCTGCCGGAACGTCCTACAACCTGTGTTACAAGGGAGAAGGTCTTTTCGTAGCCCAGATAATCTCCTGCATAAAGAGAACGGTCGATAAGAAGAACGCCCACAAGGGTTACGTTTGCAAAGTCAAGACCTTTCGCTATCATCTGGGTTCCTATCATTATATCGTATTCCCCGTCAGCAAATTCCCTGAACCGCTTTTCATAAGAAAATTTCGACATTGTGGTGTCGGCGTCCATTCGCAGTATTCTTGCTTTCGGGAAAAACTCCTGTATTTCGTCTTCAATGCGCTGAGTGCCCGTGCCGCTGTAATACATATACCTGCTTCCGCATTTCTCACAGGCTACGGGCTTCTGCTTTGTAAAGCCGCAGTAGTGGCATATCATCATACCGTTTGCCTTGTGGTAGGTAAGAGGTATGCTGCAATTCGGACATTCCTCCACAGCGCCGCAGCTTATGCAGTTTGCGTAGGTGTTGTAGCCACGCCTGTTGAGAAGCAGCATTGACTGCTCGCCCATATCAAGATTGTACTTAATCTCAGCTAAAAGTTCCTCGCTGAAATTGCTGCGGTTGCCCTTATCGGCTTCCTCCCGCATATCTATCATACGAACTTCCGGGAGTACCGCCTTGCTGTAACGCTCATTCATCTCGAAAAGGCTGTATCTGCCCTTAAGTGCATTGGTGTAGCTGTCAAAAGAGGGGGTTGCGGAAGCTAAAAGCAGCAAAGCCTTGTGATAGAAGCAGCGCTGCTTTGCAACGTCCCGTGCGTGGTAGCGGGGGGACATTTCCGACTTGTAGGTATGCTCGCCCTCCTCGTCAATTACTATTATTCCTATATCTGAAAGGGGTGCGAAAACTGCGCTTCTTGTGCCGATTACAATTTTCGCTTCCCCGTTTTTTATACGCTTGTACTCGTCGGCACGCTGACCGAGAGAAAGGCTGCTGTGGATAATTGCAACATTATTTCCGAAAAGGCTCTGAAACTTATTTACAGTCTGCGGCGTAAGGGATATTTCGGGAACGAGGAGTAAAGCCGTTTTTCCCGATTTTTCCGCATGCTCAATAAGCTTTATAAAAACAGAGGTCTTTCCGCTTCCCGTTACGCCGTGAAGCAGGGCGCATTTCGGCTCGCCGCTGTCCATAAGCTCCTTTATGCCGTCGTAGGTTTTCTGCTGCAAGGGGGAAAAGACTATATCCGAAAGCTTTGCGGTTGCAACAGCGTCCTTTGTTACGGAACGGGAGGTTTCACGCTCGCCGATTTCAAGAAGTCCCTTTGCGGCAAGGTTTTTTATGACCGACTCGGTAACTCCGCAGAGGTAGCAAAGCTCCTTTACCGTGGCAACTCCAACCTCAGCCGCTGTTTCAAGCACCTTTTTCTGCTTCGGGGAAAGCTTTATTTCGGGTAAATCGGGCTGCTCCGGGGCAAGGCAAACCGTTCTTTCGGTTTCGTCCCCAACTCTGCGCCTTGTCTGCTCGTTTTTGCAAAGTATCCCCTTTTCAAGAAGACCTGCCGCAGCAGAAGCGTTTTCCTTGGCGGAAATCAAAGCAGAGCGGCGGTTTTTCGGGGCTGCAACAAGAAGGGTACAAAGCCGCTGTTCCTCCTCTGAAAGAGCTGCTCCGCCGATTTTTTCGGGATAAAAGCCGTAGTTTTCGCTGATATGGACGAGAAGCCCAGTGGGGAGCATTGTGCGCACTGCGTCATAGTAGGTGCAAAGGGTCGTTTCCTTCATCCACTCCGCAATATGCAGCATTTCCTCCGACAGGCACTCGCTTTCTTCGGCGGTTCCGGCTATGGCTTTAAGACCCTCGGGCTGCCCCTCGGAAACCTTAAAGACAACACCCACACGGCTCTTATTCCCCTTTCCGAAGGGAACAACCACCCTCATTCCCGCCTTTACCTCCATGCCCTCGGGCACAAGATAGCTGAAAAGGGAGTCAAAGGCGGGGCGGGTCTTTTCAACCGCAACTTCCGCGATTTTCACGGCTGTCACCCTAAGATTTTTCCGATTATTTCAGGATTATTTGCGGATTTCATTTTTTCTGCACGGACAACGGTAAGGAAATCGGAAACAGCGTCCTCCAAAGCGTCGTTCACAACAAAATAGTCGTAATTCTTAGCAAAATCAAGCTCCTTTTTAGCGGTTTCAAGGCGAAGTGCGATAACCTCCTCGGTTTCCGTACCTCTTTTGTGCAGTCTGCGTGAAAGCTCGGCTATTGAGGGCGGGAGAATAAAAATCATCACGCATTCCGGGAACATTTTCTTCACATTCGCCGCTCCCTCTATCTCGATTTTAAGTATAACGTCCTTCCCCGCTTCCAGCATATCCTCAACCGCTTTTTTCGGCGTTCCGTAGTAGTTCCCGCAGTACTCGGTGTACTCTAAAAGCTCGCCCTTTTTTATCATATCCTCGAACTGCTCACGGGTTCTGAAATGGTAGCTTACTCCGTCGGTTTCGCCGGGGCGCATGGCTCTTGAGGTTGCGGAAACGGAGTAGAAAAGGTTTCCGTTGGCTTTAAGCGCCTGCTCCAAAATAGTATCCTTTCCGCAGCCCGCAGGCGCAGATACAACAACTAAAATTCCCTTGCTCATAATTCTGTCCTTTCCGTTATTCCCTTTCCTCGGGGGCAATTTTTTCAGGCTCCTTTGCGGACATAACCACATGACCGCTGTCCATAACGATAACGGTTTTGGTTTTCTTTCCGCAGGTAGCGTCAATTGCGGTATTTTTTTCCTTTGCGGCAGACACGATGCGCTTTGCGGGAGCGGAGTCTGCGCTTATTACAGCAACTATTCTGTCGCTGTTTATTCTGTTGCCGTAGCCTATGTCAATCAGTTTCATATATTCCCTTTCAGTCGGATAGCGCTATTAAACCATATTATTAGGTCACCTCTAAAAGCCATAGTGCCTCAGATGCGCAGCAGATTTTTCGTCAGCTTGTGTAGAAATTCCGCAGGCATACTTTGTGTATGTCAAGGGATTTCTGCGCAAGATGGCGGAAAATATGCAAGCAGATGAGGTGCTAAGGCGTTAGCCGGTGGTTTTTAGAGATGACCTAAATTATTATAGCATTTTTTGTGGGAAAAATCAATATGGGAGGTGAAATTTAGGTTAAATATTGTCAATGACAATTGATGATTGATAATTTACAATTGACAATTGTGGAGCCGCCTTCGGCGGAGATTTAATCTGAGTAAAAGTTGACATTTTTGTTCGATTATGTTATAGTAGGCTTAACAATAAACCCGTCCGGAAAAGGAGGCTGTACTATGAAAAAAAGATTTTTGTGTTT
>JBJERK010000343.1:0-7712 GCA_051882255.1 Ruminiclostridium sp. | reverse complement strand
AGAGCAGGATAGCTGTTAACGGCAGCCGAGGGCGACCTTAGGGCAAGTGCAACAGAGATATACCGCCTGTTTACAGGTAAGGGTGGAAAGGCGAGGTAAGAGCTCACCGGGGCGGCAGAGATGCCGCCGCCATGTAAACCCTATCCGATGCAACGCCGATTGGTTCGGAGAATAATGCGTCTGCTCGGCGCACTTCGATTAAGGCGGCTACATTGCGAAAGCAAGACAAGTCTGTCGGCGACGGCAGAATTAGATAGATGTTCACCCAACGACAAAACTCGGCTTATCGATTTAGTTTTCACGAAATTTCACTGAACGCAATAGCGGCAGTTTATATATCCGATAAACAGTGCCAAGTGCATTTGTTTATATATCCAAGTTGTTATATTCATTTTCCTCTTCCCCCATACTGGGGGACTTTTTTTATGCATTTTTCAGAATGAATCGCCGCAGTCGGCTTTCCTTGCTTTCTTGAATAAACCGCCGCTCTTCTTTGTGACGATTTGTTCTGTAATGTTTTCGCCGCTGCAAAGCCTGAGGGTTATTTTTCCGCTTTCAATTTTAGGGTGTCGGAGTATTCTGTTTTTGCAGGGCTTCGCTTCGCCACGTACTGCCGCAATATAGCAGAACTTTTCGTCTTCGTACGGTACATCTCCGCCCTTCAGGGATTTATGCAGCCTTGTCCTCGGCACACGTACCGTAAAGTGGCACCAATCCTCTTCCGACAATGGGCAAGCACATCTGGCGGGGCAGGGAGCGGCGATTTCTGCACCGGCTGAAATCAGAAAATCCCGTGCCGCAATTATATTCCGAAATCCTGCCATTGTTCCCGGTTCAACAATAAGCAGCATTTTTTCAGCCGCATTCCAGAGCTTTTCAACAGCTCTGAGGCGGCTTTTTTCGTTAAGCTCGTTAAGCATATATGATACAGTCACAAGGTCTGCTTTATCGGTTATATCATCTGTGGATATATCAAATTCTTTCCATAAACATTCCGCAGGAAATCCGCCCTCCTCCATAAGCTTCCTGCCAAATGAGGACATAGAAACCTCTCTTTCAAGGCAGATAACCCTTTCCGCCTCGTCAAAAGCCTCCGCAAACGCCCATGCAGCAGCACCCGTTCCTGCTCCAACGTCGATAAGAGAACGTATTTCAATATCCGCACATTCCTTTGCGTAGGAAAGGGCAGCACTTACTGCACCAAATGTAGCAGGCATTCTTACAGCGGAGTATGCTGCGATTTCTGCTTTATCTGTTACAATTCTTGACCCATCGCCCTTTTCGCTGCGGTATTTTTCGGAAATTGCTTCTGCCGCCGCCGAAAGGGAGGAGGTCTTTATTTTCAGTGCCTCGTTTTCGATAATCTGCTTAAGCTCGTATGGAAGTTCCATTTTCGGTTCCTTTCAGATTTTACTTTTTCCATGTAGTAGGCGTGAACAGCAGCAGCATCGGGAATAATTCAAGTCTGCCTGCAAGCATATCAAAAATAAGAACAAGCTTCACAGGGTCGGAGAAGAAGCTGAAATTCGAGGTAGGTCCGACAAGCTCAAGTCCCGGTCCTATATTGTTTATCGTAGCGGTAACAGCAGTAAAGCTTGTTATCAGGTCGTGATTATCAAAGGAAACCAGCAGGATTGACAGCATAAAGATAAGCATATAGCAGACCATATAAACGTTGACTGAGCGTACAACGTCGTGCTCAATGCGGTGTGAGTCGATTTTAACCTTCTTCACCTGCTTCGGATGAATCATACAGCCCAGCTCTTTCGCCATGCTCTTGAAAAGAATAAGTATTCTTGAAACCTTAATGCCGCCGCCTGTACTTCCTGCACAAGCACCTACAAACATAAGCATAACAAGAATTGCTCTTGAAAGCTCAGGCCAGAGGTTGAAATCTGCAGTGGAGAAGCCTGTTGTGGAGATAACCGAGGCAACAGTAAAGGCGGAGTGGCGAACCGCCTCTTCTACTGTTGCGAACATACCCGAAATATTTATTGAAATTGTAGTTATTGCTGCAAAAACTATTATGAGAAAAGTCTTTACCTCGGTGGTGAACGCTTCACGGAGCTTTCCCCGCATAAGAAAAAAGTAGGAGTTGAAATTTATTGAGAACAGCAGCATAAACACGGTGACTACTATCTGAATATAAGCAGAGTAGCCGCCAAGGCTGTCGTTTTTTACGCCGAAGCCGCCTGTTCCTGCTGTTGCAAAGGATGCGTTAAGCGCTTCAAAGGCATTCATGCCGCCTGCCATAAGCATAATAAATTCAGCAAGCGTAAGAGCAAAATATATAGCGTAAAGCAGAAGAGCAGTTGTTTTTACTCTTGGCACAAGCTTGCTTACAGAGGGTCCGGGGCTTTCTGCCTTCATTATATGCATATTCTGACCGCCGGAAAGGGGCAGAAAAGCCATTATAAACACAAGAACGCCCATACCGCCTACCCAGTGGGTAAAGCTTCGCCACATGAGAATGGATTTGGGCAGGCTTTCTACCTCGGTAAGTATGCTGGCTCCTGTTGTTGTAAAGCCTGAAACAGACTCGAAAACTGCATTTATAAATGAGGGGATAGCACCCGAAATAAAGAAGGGGAGGGCGCCGAAAACGCTTAGCACTATCCAGCTAAGCGAAACTATTATAAAGCCCTCTCTTGAATAAAGAGTGCTGTTTTTCGGCTTTTTAAGCGTTATAAGCTTTCCTGCGGCAGCGCAGAATGCAGCAATCCCAAGGAAAACCCATAAGGCGCTTTCGCCGTAAACAATTGCGGTAACAGCAGGAACTGCCATAAAAATTCCCAGAAAAATAAGAATCCATCCGAGAATGTAAATTATCATTTTATAGTTCATTGGAATCCTCTTATTTAAGTATATCGGTTATGTCGTGCAGAGCTAAGTGGTTAGTAACAATAACAACTGCGTCGCCCTGCTGAATCATATCATAGCCTCTGGGGATAATAACCTTGCCCTCCCGCATAATGGAAGCTACAAGAACGCCGGGTTTGAATTTAAGCTCTGAAAGGGGAACGCCCACAATCGGCGAGGACTCACGGATAATGAATTCCGCCGCCTCAATTTTGCCCTTGATAATGTTGTAAAGGGTTTCAACATTTATGCCTATGGTGTTTTTCATAGCACGGACATAGCGGGTAATTGTTTCCGAGGTAATGTTCTTGGGGTAAATTATTGAGTCAAGCTCAAGGTGCTTTATAACGTCGCCGAAGTCGATACGGTTTATTTTCGTCACAAGCTTGCCCTTATTCTTGCTTTTTGCAAAAAGGGATAGCAGGATATTCTCCTCGTCAAGATTTGTAAGCGCTACAAACGCTCCTGCATTTTCCAGCCCTTCTTCAAGCAGAATTTCCTGGTCGGCTGCATCGCCGTTTATTACGGTTACATCATCTCCAAGGGTTGTGCAAAGCTCCTCACAGCGCTTAGGGTCCTTTTCGATGATTTTTACTGCAATTCCCGAGCGGGCGAGAATTGTGCAGAGATAATGGGTAATTTCTCCGCCGCCTACAACCATAACGTCCCTTACGGAGTTTGTCTTATAATTAATTCTGCGGAAGAAGTTTGCAGCATTTTTGGGAGAAGCGATTATCGAAATTACGTCCTTTTCCTTGAAGGCAAAATCGCCGTTTGCTATGTAGGCGTCGTCGTCCCGCTCGATTGTGCAGACAAGTACATCGCAGTGAAGCTTTGTGGTGATTTCCTTTACGGTGCAGTTTACAAGGGGGCTGTCCTCAGGAAGCTTGAATTTTAAAAGCTCAACCTTGCCCTTTGCGAAGGTGTCAATCTTGATAGCGGAGGGGAAGCGCAGTACCCTTGCAATCTCAGCCGCAGCCGCCTGTTCGGGGTTTATAACCATGGCAAGTCCCAGCTCCTCCTTAAGATAGGGAGCTTCAAGACTGTACTCGGGGTTTCTGACACGAGCTATGGTCTGGCAGTTACCTGCTTTTTTCGCAATCAGACAGCAAAGCAGATTAAGCTCGTCGGAGCCTGTTACTGCAATAAGAAGGTCGGCGTTTTTTATTCCCGCTTCCTGCTGAATAGCGTGGGTAGCGCCGTTTCCCACAACCCCCATAACATCTAAGCGTGAGGCGATTGAGTTCACCTTAACCGCTTCAAGGTCGATTACGGTAAGGTTATTTCCCGTTTCGTTAAGCTGCTCAGCAAGCGCCTGTCCTACCTTGCCGCAGCCTACAATAATTATGTTCATATCTGTTTTCCTTTCGGTTTACTGAATCAGCCCTTATTGTAATCCGCCCGAAGCTGTCCGCAGGCGGCATTAACCGAAGCGCCAAGCTCACGGCGCATTGTTACGCCTATCTTATTCTTTTTAAGAACGTCGTAAAACCTCATAATTGTATCAAAATCGCTGCATTTAAAGCAGTCGTTTTCGCTTCCGTTATATCTGATTATATTGACGTAGCACCTGCTGCCGCCGATAAGCTCGGACAGCTGCTTTGCATGCTCAGTGCTGTCATTTACGCCTTTAAGCATTACATATTCAAGGGTAATTCTGCGCTTTTTGGCTTCCGAGTAATGCTTTACTGCCGGCATAAGTACGGACAACGGATATTTTTTGTTTATGGGCATTATCCTGTCTCTCAGCTCATCGTTGGGAGCGTGAAGGCTTACTGCAAGATTAACGGGATAAATGCTTTCGGAAAGAGCGTAGACTTTCGGAACAATCCCGCAGGTTGAAAGGGTTATATGCCGGGGACCTATATCAAAGCCCTTCTGATACATAGCGGTTTCAATAAAATCCATAACATTATCGTAATTATCAAGAGGCTCGCCAATGCCCATAATTGCAATTCCCGAAATCTCTGCACCGCTTTCTTTTATTACATATATAAGCTGCTCGGTAATCTCTGCGGCGGTAAGATTTCTTACCTTCTTTAGCCTTCCGCTTCGGCAGAAGGCACAGCCCATATTGCAGCCTACCTGGGTTGATACGCAGATATTGCAGCCGTATTCGTGCTTCATAAGCACAGTTTCTATGAAGTTTTCATCGTATAACTTAAAAAGATACTTGTCAGCAGTATCGCTTTCCAGCTTTTTCTCGCAGGTAAGACCTCCTGCAAAAAAATCGGCTTCAAGTCTGTCTATAAGAGACTGTTTCAGCGGCAGCTCCGAAAGCTTTCCGAAGTCTTTGTAAAGACAGGGAAGAATAATATCCGCTTTCGAGGGCTTTTCGCCGATTTCGGTGAGATATTTCCGAAGCTTTTCGGTGCTCAGATTATAAATATCCGTCATTTTTTCTTTTCCTTTTTTAAGGGCATTACTGCATATTCGGCAAGTCGTTTTAAATATCCGTCCCTCAGCATTACATTAAGCTCCTCCCCAAGAAAGAGAATGTACATACACACATAAAGCCAGAGGATAAGCAGGACTATAACAGTAAGACTTCCGTAGATATAGGAGTAATTTGCGAAATTGTCGATATAGAAGGAATAAAGCGCAGAGAAAATAAGCCAGCCAAGGGCGCTGAAAACCGCGCCCGGAAGCTTTGTAAAGGGCTTTCCCTTGTCAATAGGCAAAGCAGTATAAATAAGCAGGAAGAACAGCACAAGTATTCCGAAGCCGATTATCCAGCGCAGGGAAAAGGCGGTGCTGTTTATTCCCTCAAGGTAGGGAAAGGCAGCAGTAAGCCGGTCGAGTATAGACGCTCCGAAAACCAGCAGGGCAAGGGTTATAAGCATAACTGCAATAAGTATAACCATATAGAAAACCGCAGAAATTCTAAGCCTTATAAAGCCTCTTGTTTCCTTCTCATGATGAATACGATTAAGCCCGTTGATTATGCCGATAAGACCTCTTGCCGCAGACCAGAGGGCAACTATTGTTGTGATTGAAAGAATTGCGCCGTTTGATTTCTCATTTATTTCGGCAAGAAGCTGCTTAAGGAAAACAGAAACGTCTTTAGAAATAAGCTCAAAATCATAAAATTCGGGCTGGGTAAGAAAATCCACGTTCTTAATTACAGTAAGCATAATAGTAAGAAAGGGGATAAAAGAAAGCACGATAAACAGGGCGGAATAAGCGGAATATTCCTTTATATTATCCCGCTGAAACCGTCTTGTTATCTGATTAACGCTTTTATATATGCTTATCGCCGTTTCTCTGATTTTCATAATGCGTTTAACGCTTCTCCGTTTTACTTTTCTTATAGATTTCTTTATATCTGAGCCTTTTTTCCTTTTGCCGCAGTCTGTTCCTGTAAATCCGTTCAAAGTCTTCCGTTTCTTTGTAGCAGGAAAGTGTAATTATACCGTTTTTAATAACGTAACGCAGGAAATAGCGGCCGTGTTCGGGACAGGAGGCAGCTGAAATAAAGGAGCTTTTTCCGTGGCGGCAGATAGCCTCACGCTCAGACTCGGCGCTGCATTCGGGACAAAGAGCGGGTATCTTTCCGCAGAAAGCTCCCATACCGTCCGAATTTCCCGAATAGGCAAATTCATCACAGGAAAGCGGCTTTTCACAAAGCCAGGGCTGCTGAGCCGACTTATCCTTACCGGGGAATTTGTAATTATTGTATTCGCTTACTCCCTTTTTAATGTCAAGACAGCGAGCAACAAGTACGGTCATATATGCGTCGTTGAGAGCGTCGTGGGCTTGTACGTCGGTTTCAATGCCGAAATGCTCAATAGCTGTCTTAAGACCGGTCTGTCTTGCCCCTGAGCCTGTCTGCATACTGAAAATCCGCTGGAGATTATAGTGGGGCGGAAGCTTTATATCTAAAATTTTATGGAACTTAAGATTTTCGTTAAGTACGGGTAAGTCGTCATCACCCCATGTAATTATAACTGTTTCCTCGCCGAAAAACTCCGCCATTCGCCTTACTGCACTATCAAAGGAAATACCGCAGTCAATATCGTTCTGAGAAATGCCCGTCAGCGCACAGACGTACTTGTTCATAACCGTGTAGCATACAGGCTTTATGTTGAGCTTTTCCCTGTGTAGTATTTCAAGCTGCTCATTCAGAACGATAAAGCCAATCTGAATAATCTCTCCATGAGAAAGCTCGGCGACTTTAACGCTCTGGACGGAGGACTGGTTCCATTCCATATCAAAGATTATATAGTTCATCGGTTCCTTTCCTCAAGCGGAATGTAGTCCTGATGCTCCGCAACATATTTGTAGGCTGGACGTATAATTTTCCCGTTGTTGATTATTTCCTCAAGACGGTGAGCGCACCAGCCCGAAATACGGGATATTGCAAAAATAGGGGTAAACAGCTCCTCAGGTATCTGGAGCATATCGTATACAAAGCCGCTGTAAAAGTCTACGTTAGCGCAAATCGGCTTATAAAGGCGGCGCTTAGAGGTAATAACCTCCTTTGCGATACGCTCGATTCTGTCGTAGAATTCAAATTCTTCGGTTCTGTTCTTTTCTATTGCAAGCTCTCTTGCATATTTTTTCAGGATTACCTCTCTTGGGTCTGACTCGGTATAAACAGCGTGACCTATGCCGTATACAAGACCGGTCTTGTCGAAGGCTTCCTTGTCAACGATTTTTGAGATGTAATCTCTTATTGCGTCCTCGTCCTTCCAATTGAGAACATGGGTTTTTATATCCTCAAGCATGTGCTTTGCCTTTAAGTTTGCACCGCCGTGCCTGAAGCCCTTAAGGGAAGCTATTGCAGCCGCAACAGCAGAGTAGGTATCTGTACCGGAGGAGGTGACAACGTGGGTGGTAAAGGTGGAGTTGTT
>JBJERK010000342.1:0-2007 GCA_051882255.1 Ruminiclostridium sp. | reverse complement strand
TAAAGGCGAGGTCTGCTGTATTCTCGGTACTTCCGGCTCCGGTAAATCTACTTTGCTTAATATGCTTGCGGGGCTTGAAAAGCCTACCCGCGGGGATATATTCATTAACGGAGTGAACATAGCAAAGCTTTCCGAGCGTAAGCTTGCAAGGTTCAGGCAGGAAAATACAGGCTTCGTTTTTCAGTCCTACAACCTTATACCCCAGTTTACCGCCATTGAAAACGTAGGAATGCCGCTTATGTTCAAGGGCGTTTCCCGAAAGTCAAGGGATAAGGCTGCAAAGTCTATGCTTAAAGCAGTAGGACTCGGGGACAGGCTTAAGCACCGACCGAATCAGATGTCGGGCGGTCAGCAGCAGCGAGTGGGTATCGCAAGAGCCTTTGTTGCAAAGCCGAATGTTATTTTTGCAGACGAGCCTACGGGAAATCTGGATACAAAAACGACAGACGATGTTATGAGGCTTATGGTAAGTATGTGCAGGCAGCATAATCTCACGCTTATCATTGTAACCCACGACCTTGAAATTGCCGAATATGCAGACAGAATAGTTCACATAATCGACGGTTCCATTGTAAGCATTGAAGACAACAGGTCAAAGCAGACCTCTGTAACGGCAGAAAATGAAGCTGAAAATACGGAGGAGTCTCCGGATAAAGTCCGTAATGATGAAACCGAGGCAGCTACGCCTCTTAACGAAAGGAATGATAGTTCAGATGAAACTGAAATTTAAACTTGCCGCAGCCCTGCTTGCAGGCGCTATAGCCTTTGGCGGGGGAAATGTCTGCGCCTTCGCAGAAAACCCGCCTTCCGCTCAGGAGGAGGGTTCTCCCGACCTTGGAGCAGGAGCCTTCAACAGCGGGTATTCTGCCTCTAAAATTGATATTAAGAAGGATACAAACTTTACGCTGACTGCATACACATACATACCGATTACCAATTTCGGCGACGGAGTAACCCTTGCTGATTTTGATACTTCAAGCATTTTCGGGCTTGCTATGACCAACGACTCCTTTGACGCGCTTACTCCCTATTCATGGGATGTTGATTTTGCAATTGTAGGCAGCTTCCTCAGAGTGGAAACTCAGTTTATTGATGTTAAGTATCTTGGAGCAGGAAGAACCTTTTCCTACAATATCTGCTACACAAGCGACGGTACAAGCGTTAATGTACCGGTGAGCTGCCTTGTTACCGAATGCATAGAGTATGTTCCCGAAGAGGAAGAGGAGAAGCCTGTTGACACAACTACTGCTTCTTTTATTCTGAAGCCCGGCAGCGCTTATAAAATCAAAGCCGGCGCTTCCGCAAATATCAGTGTACAGCTGAGCTCTGTGGGAAAAGGAAGCTTTTCAACAATTGCAGCTTCTCTTTCTTCTGCCGACTCAAACATAAAGGTTGAAGATATAGGCGAGAAAACAAGCAATTCCTCCTCTCCAAGCTTCAGCTTCCGTGTATCTGTTCCGAAAACAACACCCGAGGGAGTATATAATCTTACTCTTAACACCACTGTTTACAGCATTACGGGAAGTCCCGCCTCCAACAACAGCTATACTATTCCCGTAACGGTAGAAAGCGACATTAAGTCTTCCGGCTTATCCCTTGTTTCATACGATGTAAGCAAGGAGCCTGTTTCCGCCGGAGAAAGCTTCAAGCTCACATTAAAGCTTAAGAACAGCTGCGGTATTGACCTTGAAAATGTAGAGGTTTCTCTTGACGGACTGGACAGCAGCAAATTTGTTCTTGACGGAGGCTTTTCTAAGCAGACTGTAAATATAAAGAACGGCAAAACAGGTACTGTAAGCTTTCCTCTTGTAGGTTGTGCAGGAATTAATTCAACGAGAGAAAATATCGCTGTTGCAGCTTCATATCGTATTGATTCCGCAAAGGCTGACACCACCCAGACCCTTAACACTTCCGTTATTATAAGCTGTGCGCCCAAAGCGGAAAATCAGGAGCTTGGAAAGTACGACCTTAAGGTTACGGAGTATTCTGCAAGCTCAGGCGCAGTAG
>JBJERK010000341.1:0-2009 GCA_051882255.1 Ruminiclostridium sp. | reverse complement strand
AGCATTTTACAATATATAGTAGCAGTGTTATAATAAGATTGTAAAAAAATTAACAATAAATCGTAGATTTATTGTTCGGAAAATATAATTACGGAGGATATTATTATGGCAAGATTTACTTTACCCCGCGACCTTTATCATGGCAAGGGCGCACTTGAAGCTCTTAAGACCTTTGAGGGAAAGAAGGCTATTATCGTTGTGGGCGGCGGCTCTATGAAGCGCTTCGGTTTTCTCGACAAGGCTGTTTCCTACCTTAAGGAAGCAGGCATGGAGGTTGAGCTTTTTGAAAACGTTGAGCCAGACCCTTCTGTTGAAACAGTTATGAGAGGCGCTGAGGCTATGATTAAGTTCCAGCCCGACTGGATTATCGCTATGGGCGGCGGTTCTCCTATCGACGCTGCTAAGGCAATGTGGATTAAGTACGAGTATCCTGAGGTAACCTTTGAGGATATGTGTAAGGTGTTCGGACTGCCCAAGCTTCGTAAAAAGGCTCATTTCTGCGCTATTTCCTCTACCTCCGGTACAGCAACAGAGGTAACTGCATTCTCTATCATCACCGACTACAACAAGGGTATCAAATATCCTATCGCTGACTTTGAAATCACTCCTGACGTTGCTATCGTTGACCCCGACCTTGCTGAAACAATGCCCCAGAAGCTTGTTGCACATACAGGTATGGACGCCATGACCCACGCAATCGAAGCTTACGTTTCTACTGCAAACTGCGATTACACAGACCCGCTTGCTCTCCACGCAATCAAGATGATTGAAAACGACCTTGTAGCTTCCTACAACGGAGATATGGCTAAGCGTGACGCTATGCACAACGCTCAGTGCCTTGCAGGTATGGCGTTCTCCAACGCTCTCCTTGGTATAGTTCACTCAATGGCGCACAAGACAGGCGCAGCCTTCGCAGATTACGGCGCACACATTATCCACGGCGCTGCAAACGCTATGTATCTGCCTAAGGTAATTGCTTTCAATGCAAAGGACGAAACAGCTGCTAAGCGCTACGGCGAAATCGCTGACTTTATGGGACTCGGCGGAAACACCACCAAGGAGAAGATTGACCTTCTTATTGCTTACCTGCGGAAGATGAACGATGACCTTAAGATTCCGCACTGCATCAAGAACTACGGCGCAGACAGCTATCCTACAGAACAGGGCTTCGTTCCCGAGAACGTATTCCTTGAAAGACTTCCCGAAATCGCAAAGAACGCTATCGGCGATGCATGCACAGGCTCAAATCCCCGCCAGCCTTCTCAGGAGGAAATGGAAAAGCTGCTTAAGTGCTGCTACTACGATACGGAAGTAGACTTCTGATAGATATAAATTAAACAGCCCCGTATCCGCTGACCCGTCAGTTGCGGATGCGGGCTGTAATATATAACGATGTGTAGAACAAAATAAATAAATACAGATAATGCTATGAAAATATATGAGAGTGAACTTGTATTTCAGGTGAAGCTCAAAACTCCCGAAGCTATTCGAGGCTTCGGGAGTTTTCTGTTTTCTGTATCATTTGAAATTTTCGCTGACAAGCCATTCCTTTGCCTTTTCAAAGTCGTTTATAAAGTTAAGGGCAAAGGCTGCACCGAAAAGCGCTTTTTTAATTTTGCGTCTTGTTATAAGGTCGGTTCCAACAACAACAACTCTTGTAAACCGCTTTTTACTGTTCAGAAGCTTTTCTGCAATTGCTGTGATAAGTTCATCGGGAACATAGGTTTCATCAAGATTTATCGCTATCAGGGAGGGCAGGGAAGGCTTACCGAATTGCAGGTAGTCATTATTGAGCTTTTCAATTGCAAGGTCGGTATAGCCGTAAATGCCGTCAAGGTGTTCAAACCAGATTTCTCCGCCGCCGAAAAACATACTGAAGGATTTTTTCTTTAATCCGGGTAACTCAATTTTTTCTTCCATAAACTCTCCTTGTATTTCGCATTTATCCTGTTACACTAATAACCGTTTGAACGAGGGAAAAGATTTGCAGAAAGACGGTGCCGAAATCG
>JBJERK010000340.1:0-2010 GCA_051882255.1 Ruminiclostridium sp. | reverse complement strand
TGATGAAGCTCCTGCTGACGAAGCTCCTGCTGATGAAGCTCCTGCTGACGAAGCTCCTGCTGATGAAGCTCCTGCTGACGAAGCTCCCGTTGTTGACAACACTGCAGCAGGCGACGTTGACGCTGCAACAGATTCTTCCAAGGGTTCTCCTGACACAGGTATCGAAAGCGTAGCAGTTATCGGCGGTCTTGCACTCCTCGCAGGCGCAGGTATTGCTCTTACAAGAAAAAGAAAGTAATTTCTGACAATTGAACAGATTGACCCCCGTAATTTATTGCGGGGGTTAGTTTTTTGATTCTTTTGATTTTTTTGCAGGTCTGCCAGCTCCACGTCCTGCTAAAGCGGTAAAATAACTGAAATATTTTGAGGCAAATCCTGCTGTTTTGGCTGAGAAATGTGCTGAAAAACATTTTTTTTGAAAATATTTGACATTTTTTCAATAAAACAGTTGCAAATTTATGCAAAGTATGCTATTATATTTTTGTCGGAGTTCCGGGGCGGAGCAGTCCCGGGCAAAATGCAGCATTATAATAAGGAGGAACAATCCAATGGCAATTACAAACCAGTATCTTAAGGACTTACTTGAAACAGTAAGCAAGAGAAACGCAGGCGAACCCGAATTCATTCAGGCTGTTACAGAGGTTTTTGAAACTCTCCAGCCCGTTGTTGAAAGAAGACCCGACCTTGTTGAGGCAGGCGTTTTCGAGAGAATAGTTGAACCCGAAAGACAGATTATCTTCCGTGTACCGTGGGTAGACGATAAGGGCAAGGTTCAGGTAAACAGAGGCTTCCGTATCCAGTTCAACTCCGCTATCGGACCCTACAAGGGCGGTATCAGACTCCACCCCTCCGTTTACAGCGGTATCATCAAGTTCTTAGGCTTCGAGCAGATTTTCAAGAACAGCCTTACAACCCTCCCCATGGGCGGCGGCAAGGGCGGTTCCGACTTCGACCCCAAGGGCAAGAGCGACGGAGAGGTTATGCGTTTCTGCCAGAGCTTCATGACTGAGCTTTGCAGACATATCGGACCCGACTGTGACGTTCCCGCAGGCGACATCGGTACAGGCGCAAGAGAAATCGGCTATATGTTTGGTCAGTACAAGAGAATCCGTGACGAATGGAGCGGCGTTCTTACAGGTAAGGGTCTTACCTACGGCGGCTCTCTCGCAAGAACAGAGGCAACCGGCTTCGGTCTTTGCTACTTTACAGACGAAATGCTCAAGGCTAACGGCAAGAGCTTCAAGGATCAGACCGTTGTTATTTCCGGTTCCGGTAACGTAGCTATCTACGCTACAAAGAAGGCTACCGAGCTTGGCGCTAAGGTAGTAGCTCTTTCCGACTCCAACGGCTACATTTACGACCCCGACGGAATCGAGCTTGACGTTGTTAAGCAGATCAAGGAAGTTGAGCGCGGCAGAATCAAGGAATATGTTGACAGAACAAGCCACAAGAACGCAACCTACACAGAAGGCTGCAAGGGCATCTGGACAATCAAGTGCGACATTGCTCTTCCCTGCGCTACACAGAACGAAATTGACGGCGAAAGCGCTGCAATCCTTGCTAAGAACGGCTGCTATGCAGTTGCTGAGGGCGCTAATATGCCTTCCACTCCCGAAGCTATTGAGGTTTACTTCGCTAACAAGATGCTTTACGGTCCTGCAAAGGCTGCAAACGCAGGCGGCGTAGCTACCTCCGGTCTTGAAATGTCCCAGAACAGCCTCAGACTCTCCTGGACATTTGAAGAGGTTGACGAAAAGCTCCACAACATCATGATTAACATCTTCAAGTCCTGCGACGAGGCTTCCAAGGAGTACGGTATGCCCGGAAACTATATGGCAGGCGCAAATATTGCAGGCTTCTTAAAGGTTGCTGAAGCTATGAAGGCTCAGGGCTGCGTATAATATAACAAGATAGTAAAAAATCTGTATTTCAGGCTGCCGAAAAATCGTCAGATGCTAGGAAGCCACATAACGGCTAGGCTTTGTGCCTGCCGTTATGTGGGTGACGACG
>JBJERK010000339.1:0-2035 GCA_051882255.1 Ruminiclostridium sp. | reverse complement strand
TGGCACGCCAAGAGGGATTCGAACCCCCGACCCTTTGGTTCGTAGCCAAATACTCTATCCAGCTGAGCTATTGGCGCGTGTCTTATGTCTGATTTTTACTAATTTATTATACACTAACAGCGAAGGTTTGTCAAGACCTTTTTTCGCATTTTTGCGATTTTTCATTATTTTTGAATTTCCGGCAAAATTTTCCCGCAAATGTGACCTTTCGCCCGGCAAATTCGTTTTTATATATGAAAAGACTTTTCAAAAGGCTGCCTCTGAAAGCTATAGCTGCCAAGAGACAACCGCAAGGAATTTGTACAGACTCCTCAGAAGAACGGTGATACAATGACAGAACAGGAATTTTCGCGGCTGGCGGGGCTATACCGCCTGAGCGTCTACCGAGCCGCCTACTGCTACACAAAAAACTCCGCAGACGCGGAGGATATTACCCAAGAAGCCTTTTTTAAGCTCTTTACCGCTGAAATCAACTTTGAAAGCGACGAAAAAGCAAAGGCGTGGCTTATAAGAACGGCGATAAACCGCTGCAAGGATTTGCAAAAATCCCTGCGCTATCGGCTTACAGTCCGGGAGGAGGAAGCTGCGGAGGCGGTCTGCTCCGACGAAAAAGCGGAGGACAGCCTTCTGCCCCTGATAATGAAGCTTAAACCGAAAAGCCGCTGCGTTCTGTACATGTATTACTACGAGGAATATTCCGTGAAGGAAATCGCAGGGCTGCTTAAGGAGAAGAAAACAACCGTAACCACCCGCCTTATGCGGGCGAGAAGACAGCTTAAGGAGCTTCTTATAAAGGAGGGCTACCATGAATTATAAAAGACTTTTCAAAACCTCGTTTTCACGGATTATTCCGCCCACGGACATTGACAGCTTTGAAAAAAGCGTGCTTGCAAAGACGGAAAGGACGGAAAAAATGGAAAATAGAAAAGTAAAACGCTTTAAAAAGCCTCTTGTGGCAGTAGCTGCAGCTGCGGCGGCACTTGCTCTCGGGGTAACGGGAGCGGCGGCGGCGGGACTTATCGACTTCGGCGAGATTTTCGGCGGACACGTTAAAACCGACGAAGGGTACAGCGCAAACGAGCTTCTTACCTGCGGGCAGGACATCAGCTGGAGGGTTTCGGACGAGGACTACGCAATTGAGGTTAAGGGAATTGCAGGCTCGGAAAGGGACGTGCTTGTAAGCTTCGAGATTGTAAGAAAGGACGGAAAGCCTGTTTCCGACTTTATGCAGAAGCTGCCCGTGGACGGGATTCTGGAGAGTATGGACTGCTGCGGAAATCTTTACGACGGGAAAGAACGGACTTACTCAATTAAGGACGTAAAGAGCTATACCTGGAGTCCCGAAATAAGACTTACCGACGAGGGAAATATCTCGGTATACGACCGCATAACCGCCGAAGAACCCATAAGCGGCTATCTCGTTCAGCACAGCGGCACAAGCTTCTACCCGAAAAAGGATATGGACGAGTTCAGAAGAATGGAGATTGAGGCTGACATAGACCGATTTGAAGAACGGGTTGCCGACGACGGAACAACCTATCTGGTTTCGGACGCTCCGCCAAGCAAATCCATATCCCTTGATTACGACAGTATCCTTAGCTTAAGGCTTGACTGGAGCATCGAGTTTGTTTACAATCCCAGCGAAGCTTCCCTTGCTTCAAAGAGCATTTCCGAGGAGGTTAAAACCGTAAGTATCGGACTTGTAAGCATAGATAAGGAAACCGAGGACAAGGAATATTTTACGCAGGACTGTACCGTAACGGAAAGTCATTTCAGCTGTACAGGCGGCAATATTATGCTGGCATTTGACTGCTCCGATGAAGCTTATGTTCACCTTAATACACAAAGCGGAGCAAACCCGACAGCGCTTATTACAGCAGACGGAAGGGAAATCCCCGCCTATATTCAACCCATTTACAGCGAACACGATGGAACAACAGTGTATCAGATGAACGAG
The DNA here is from genome assembly GCA_051882255.1 of Ruminiclostridium sp. Lineage (GTDB taxonomy): Bacteria > Bacillota > Clostridia > Oscillospirales > Ruminococcaceae > Ruminiclostridium_E. The sequence goes on along the minus strand of JBJERK010000339.1, from coordinate 78 downwards.
ATACGCTACTGCGAAAGCATCATTGAAGACCTGACCGTTGTTGACATCAGAGAGGTTACGGGAATTAAGATTAATGGG
>JBJERK010000338.1:0-2044 GCA_051882255.1 Ruminiclostridium sp. | reverse complement strand
TGATAATCCGTCCGGTTCAGGAAATAAGCAACGCCTTTGACGAGCTTTCAAGAGGCAATTTTGGCGTCAAGGTTTCCGAAAACGAAGGTATTGATGAGATACGGGAAATGGCGCGCAGGTTCAATTCCATGACCTACGACCTCTCACATATCGAAACGCTGCGGAACGATTTTGTGGTAAATGTTTCCCATGAATTCAAAACCCCTATCGCTTCGATAGAGGGCTACGCAACGCTTTTGCAGGACAGCCGGCTAACTCCCGAAAAGCAAAGCAGATATGTCGGCAAAATACTGGATAATTCCCGCAGGCTGTCAACGCTGTGCAGCAGTATCCTAATGCTGTCAAAGCTGGAAAATCAGGAGATCATACCCGACAAAAAGGAATACCGCATTGACGAGCAAATACGCCGTTCTATCCTTTCGCTTGAAAGCAGGTGGTCTGCAAAGAATATTGAGTTCGGGCTGGAGCTGCCGCGGCTGACCTATTTCGGCAACGAGCAGCTTATCGGGCAGATTTGGACAAACATCATCGATAACGCCGTGAAGCATTCTCCGGAGGGAAGCACTATTGAAATCACCCTGCGGGCAAACGGCGGCGCACTGGAGGTCGCCATTAAAGACCACGGCGAGGGTATGACCGAGGACGTGCAAAAGCACATTTTCGAGAAATTCTATCAGGCGGACGCTTCCCGCAAAGCCGAGGGAAACGGTCTGGGGCTTGCGCTGGTGAAGCGCATAGTTGACCTGTGCAGCGGAGAAATTACTGTGGAAAGCGAGCCGGGGAAAGGCTCGGAGTTCAAGGTGTCGCTTCCCTGTGACAATTAACCGATAGGAAAAATCATTAAGAAGAGTTTACGTTAAGTTTTTCTTCATGTGATATACTGTGTTCATAAATCTGATTTATGGAGGTAATATATCATGGTACTTTATTTCAGCGGAACAGGAAACAGTAGGTATGCTGCCGAAAAAATCGCTCAAATAACCGGTGACCAACTGATTTCCATTAACGAGCGGATAAAAAGTGGAGATCACAGCGGGATAAGCTCTGAAAAGGCGCTTGTTTTCGTTGGCCCTGTCTATGCGGGAAGATTCCCACGCGTGATGGACGACTACATAAGAAGCACTGCATTTTCGGGCGCAAGAGAGGCTTATTTCGTTGCTACCTGCGCACAGACGCCGTGGCTCACGGTAAGCTACGCAAAGAAGCTTTGCGAGGAAAAGAGCTTTTCTCTGCGGGGCTTTAACTCTGTGGTAATGCCGCAGGGGTACGTTGCGGGCGGCGGAACTCAGCCCAAAGAGGTAAACGACAAAATTCTCGCCCAAGCTGAGCCTGTAATTACAGCCATTGCCGAAAAGATACGGGACGGTCAGCCCCTTGCCGAAGAAAAGCCCGGCAGCGGTTTCATGTCGAAGGTACTCAACCCGATGATGTACTCTATGATGATAAACGCGAAAGCATTCACCGTCACAGACAAGTGCATAGGCTGCGGAAAATGCGCGGAGCGCTGTCCCCTTAACAATGTGACCCTTTCGGACGGAAAACCTGTCTGGGGCAAAAACTGCACCCATTGCATGGCGTGTATTGCAGGCTGTCCTCAGGAAGCTATTGAGTACGGTAAGAAAACTCAGGGCAAGCCGAGGTATTATCTTGGTGAAAAGTAATTTATTACTCCGAAAGCTGCGTTTCATCACGCAGCTTTTTCTGCTTTCGCAGCAGAATAAAGAAGAACACTCCGCACAGAATTATCTGAACAAGGGAAGAAGCCGGGGTCGCAAGCCCTATGTGGAACAACGAAGCCTCCGCCTGCCTGCTCATCAGCCAAGAAACCGGCAGCCTTACACCGAATGCTCCGATAATTCCCTGAACCATAACGAATTTCGTACAGCCGCAGCCGTTGAAATATCCGATAAAGCAGAACAGGAACGAGGTCAGCAGGCAGTCCAGCGCGTAAGCCTTGAGGTAGTCCGCAGCAGCTATAATTACCTCGCCGTCCTTTGCGAATATTCCCGCAAGCAGTTCGCCGTGGAAAAAGGTGAAATACGCC
>JBJERK010000337.1:0-2045 GCA_051882255.1 Ruminiclostridium sp. | reverse complement strand
GAAAAAACGGGGGCTGTCCTTGTACAGAATACCGACCTTTTCGTGGAGGACAACATTCTGTATATGAAGGACTATCAGGGCGGAAAAACGAGAGTCGGCGCAGTTTACCGCCGCATTTCCGACGAATACCTTGACCCGATGACCTTCCTGCCCGAATCCCTTATCGGCGTACCACATATTGCCGACGCTTACAGGGCGGGAAATGTGGCGATACTGAATGCACCCGGAAACGGAGTAGCGGACGATAAGGGCATTTACTACTTTGTGCCGAAGATGATAAAGTACTATTTAGGGGAAGAGCCGATACTGAAAAATGCACCAACCTACCTGCCCTTCTACGAGCAGGACAGAAAGTACGTTCTGGACAATCTGGAAAAGCTGGTTGTAAAGGACGTTTCCGAAGCAGGCGGCTACGGCGTTGTTTTCGGACGGGATATGACCAAGGAGCAGCTCTCCGACTGGCGAAAGCTCATAACCGAGCAGTCCCGCCGCTTTATCGCCCAGGAGGTTATCGACTTTATCGACCTGCCTATAATGGAAAAGGGCGAAACAGTTATGAGAAAAGCGGATTTAAGGGCATTCGTGCTTTCGGGTGAGAAAACAAGAGTATGGGCAAGCGGACTTACCCGTTTTTCAAGGGTAGCCGATTCATTCGTAGTAAATTCATCTCAAGGAGGAGGCTTTAAGGACACATGGGTACTATCACAAGACTTAGTATAAACAATCTTTTCTGGCTGGGCAGGTACGTTGAGCGGGTTTTCACTACCCTTAACAGCTTTTTCAAGTATGCAGACAGCTTTATCGAGGGAGGACAGGCAGCCTATGAGAAATACCTTGCGGACATAAACGTTCCCGATATTTACAAAAGCTCCGAGGACTTTTTCGACAGGTACGTTTTCGATAAATCCGACGAAAACTCAATAATCTCAAACCTTGACCGCGCTCTCGGAAACGGAATCGTTCTTAGGGACGAGATAAAAACCCCTTCCCTTTCCTATTTACAGCTTGCCATGGACAGGTTCAAGGCATGCAAGGGTACAAAAAAGATACGCTATGATATGCTGCCTGTCCGTGACGCGCTGTATGCCTTCTGGGGCAGTATCGACAACAATATGACCAACCTTGACGCTCTTCGGATAATACATCTTGGCAAGTCGGTTGAGCGTGTGGATATGTATTTACGGCTGGGCTATCCGGAGGAGGATATTTTTGCTCAGCTTGACAACCTTATAAAGCACGTTTCAAGGCGCTTTGTCTCCGACGCGGCTATTATAAACGCCACAAGCCTTGAAACGCTGAAGCATGCGGCGGAGGGGCGGATTAACCTTAAGGCTAACCGGGGCATACTTCTTGAAAATACAGAAAATCTTGTAGAGGTGAATTTGCTTGAAGCGGCTGCGGTTTGAATATAATACAAGACTTGATTTTTCCGACTCTATAAAGGGGCATAGCTTTACTCTGCGCTGTACTCCCTTTTCTGACGGGCGGCAGACCATAAGCGAAGCCTCCTGCGAAATACTGCCGTCGGCAGGCAAAATCTGGCACAGCCGTGACAGCTTCGGGAATATGCTGGTCTGCGGAAGAATGGAGGAGCCACACTCCGAGTTTTCCTTCAGGGTAAGCGGAGAAGCCCATATTTTAAATTCCTGTGAGGCAGTAGGCGAGGCGGCGCCCTTCTACAGCTTCCATACTCCTCTTACTGCACCAAAGGAAAAAATACTCGCCTTTTACGAGGAGCATAAGCCTGCGGAAGCGAGCCTTCTTTCCCGTGCGGTTTCCCTGTCCGAAAGCCTTTTCGCCGCTATGACCTACCAGAAGGGCGTAACAGGGACAGACACCACGGCGGAGCAGGCTATGGAGCTGGGCAGCGGGGTTTGTCAGGACTACGCCCATATTCTTCTGTCCCTTTTGCGGATTGAGAGAATACCCTGCCGCTATGTTTCGGGGCTTGCCTTTGAGTCGGGAGAAACCCACGCTTGGGTTGAGGTTTTTGAAAAGGGCGTATGGACGGGAATAGACCCTACCCATAACCGACTTATCGGCGA
>JBJERK010000336.1:0-2046 GCA_051882255.1 Ruminiclostridium sp. | reverse complement strand
AAAGCGACGGAAATTCAATTGAAGCGGACGGCACAACCTTCACCTTTACCGAGGGCAGCGACGGTACCGAGTTTACCGTAAATATCGAAAAGGATACCGCAGCTATTGCAGATACTATAAAGGGCTTTGTTGAGCAGTACAACAAGGCGATAAAGGAGATTTACGAATATCTGGATGAGGAGCCTGAGTCGAAATATTATTTTCTTGCAGACGCCGATAAGGAAGACCTTGAGCTTTCCGAAAAGCAGGAGGAGCAGTGGGAGGAAAAGGCCAAGAAGGGCGTAATCTACCACGATTCCACCATAAGCAACGCCATGACAACCTTAAGAATGGCTCTTATGGGAACTGTTGAGGGAGCGGACGGAAAGGCTTTCTCTCTTGCTTCTCTTGGCATTACTACCGCCACCGACTATAACGAGCACGGAAAGCTTATGATAGACGAGGATAAGCTTAACGCAGCTATTGCCTCAAACAGCGACGATATTGCAAAGCTGTTCTCCGACAAGGACAACGGTATAATGAAGAAATTTGCCGACGCTCTTGATGGTGCAGTAGGCACAACCGGCGACAAGGGTACTCTTATCAACAAGGCAGGTCTTGCAACCGGCTCAACCGCCAAGGACAACGAGATTTACGAGCTTATTAAGAAAACCACTCAGAAAATATCCTCTCTCACCGAGAGATACGAAAACGAGCAGGACAGACTCTGGAAGAAGTATTCCGCTATGGAGAAAATGCTTTCCTCCCTTAACAGCCAGCAGTCCTCCTTTATGTCATATTTCTCAAGCTGATTTCCCGTAATCCTATAAATCTGTTTACAGCAGGAAAGAAAGGTAATTGTTATGAATAATGCTTATGCGGCTTATAAAAAGCAGTCTATTTCTACCCTTACTCCTATGGAAATCGTAGTAAAGCTTTACGACGAGGCGGAGAAGCAGATGAATCTTGCTATAATAGGAATTGAGGGAAAGAATTATGAAGCGGCGAATAATTCCCTTAAAAAGACTCAGGATATAGTTAACGCTCTTCGTTCCGTACTGGATATGGATATTGAGCTTTCAAAAAATCTTGACGCTCTTTACGACTTTTTCAACAGGCAGCTTGTTACTGCAAACGTAAAAAAGGACGTAGCAATCATAAAGGAGCTTATCCCTATGTTCGCAGAGCTCCGTGACGCTTTTTCCCAGGTTGCGGCTATGCCGAAATAAGTTGAAAGGCGGAGAAATGACTAACGAGATAAAAAACCGCATTATTGAGGTTATGGGGGAAATCGGCGTGCTTATAGAAAGCTACAGCGCCGATACCTCCGGGATTCTTACAACCGATATTGACGAAACCCTTGAGGATATTATCGCCCGCAGAGAAATAACCCTTTCACAGATAGGGGAAAAGCGGGCTGAAATCGACAGGCTCAGGGAGGAATGTACTCCCGAGGAAAGCGGGGTTATACATAAGATTATAACCAACGGTCATATACCCTTAGGCATTTCAAAGGAGCTTAGGGAAATACATAAAGCGGCTGTAAAAATGCGGTCGGTTTATATTTCCGCCGCCGAAAAGGATAAACAGGCGGCTCTTCGGGTTGACGCAAGGGTAAAGGAGCTGAGAACCCGGCTTGAAGCCCTTCAGGACGACAAGAAGAAGATTGATTTTTATTCCAATAATAAATTAACTGATAATAAAGGCGGCTCTTTCGACAGCCACCTGTAATCAGGCTGACGATAAACCACCATCTGCTTCGTCGACCACATAATGGCAGGCACAAAGCCTAGCCATTATGCGGTTTCCTCGCATCTGGCGGCTTCTCGTCACCCTGATTGATTATTAATATCGGTTAAAAGGAGTTTTACTTTGCTTATAGATTCCCACGCACACGCTTTTGCAGACAGTATTGCAGAACGGGCGGTTGAAAAGCTTAAGGCTACCGCTAATGTTCCTGCATACACAAACGGCACAATAAAGGACGCAGACAGAGTGCTGGCAAGCTGCGGCGTAGACTACGCCGTACTTCTGCCTGCTGCCACAAAGCCTACCCAGCAGACCACA
>JBJERK010000335.1:0-7913 GCA_051882255.1 Ruminiclostridium sp. | reverse complement strand
TATGAGCCACGAGATAAGAACGCCTATGAATGCAATTGTGGGTATGTGCGAGCTTATTCTTCGGGAAAACGGGCTGAGCGAGGGAGTAAGGGAGAACTGCTTCAATATCCAGACCTCGGGCAGAAGCCTTCTCTCAATAATTAACGATATTCTCGACTTTTCAAAGATAGAGTCGGGTAAAATGGAGCTGATAAACGAGGAATTCAATATTGCCTCCACCATAAACGATGTTATAAATATGTCAGAGGCAAGAAAGGGTAGCAAGAATATAGATATTTTAGTGAAGGCAGACCCGGGGCTTCCCCGTGGACTTGTTGGCGACGAGGTAAGAATACGTCAGGTTATAATAAACCTTATGACCAATGCGGTAAAGTTTACCGAGCGGGGAAGCGTTACCCTTACGGTTTCCTTTACAAGGCAGTCCTACGGGATAAATCTCTTTGTTTCCGTTGAGGATACGGGTATCGGTATTACCCCGGAGAATATAGAAAAGCTTTTCACAAGCTTTCGACAGGTTGATACAAAGAAGAACCGTTCCGTTGAGGGCACAGGACTTGGACTTGCTATCTCAAAGCGGCTTATCACCCAGATGGGCGGCTTTATAAACGTAAAGAGCGAGTACGGAAAGGGAACATGCTTTTTCTTTACAATCCCTGTGAAGGTATCGGACGACAGAGCCTTTATTTCCATTAAGGAGCCGGAAAAAATCCACTCTGTCGGCTGCTTCGGCGGAGTTTATAACAGCCTTTTCACCGAAATGGGAGAGCAGCTTAATACGGATTTTTGCTGCTTTGGCAGTATCGGGGAGCTGAAATCCGCCGCTCCCGAGGGAATTACCCATTATTTTACGGATATAGACGAGTATTCACAGGATGAAGGCTATTTTATTGCAGCAGCAGAAAAGGCGGAGGTATTTGTAATTCAGGACAGGTCGGACCCCGTCTCCCTGCCCGAAAATATAAAGAGTATTTATAAGCCCTTTTATTCAATTCCCCTTGCAAGCGTCCTCAATAACGAGAATATGGTGCTTAACTTAAACGAGCGCAGAGGAGCGGAGATACGCTTTACTGCACCAAAGGCAAGAATACTTATAGTAGACGATAACGCAATAAATCTTAAGGTAGCGGCAGGACTCATGCGCCCCTACAATATGCAGATAATAACCGCCGAAAGCGGCCCCGCTGCAATAAATATGCTTCGTTCCAAGGACATCGACCTTGTGTTTATGGATCACATGATGCCCGGAATGGACGGGGTAGAGGCTACGGAGATAATAAGAGCGACAGAGGGCGAATATTATAAGAAGCTGCCTATAATTGCCCTTACTGCAAACGCAGTAAACGGGGCAAGGGATATGTTCCTGAAATCCGGCTTCAACGATTTTCTTGCAAAGCCTATTGAGCTTTCCGCCCTTGACAGGGTTCTTCGTTCCCATCTTCCAAAGGAGTATATGCAGTCACCCACAAACAGCGGAGCTGCCGTTTCCGAAAGGCGGAGAAAGGAACAGCCCGCCCATGAAAGCAGCGCCTTGTTAGACCCGGATAAGGGACTTTCCTATACCGGCGGCGACAGCGAGGCTTATCGTGAGATACTTGCCCTTTACGTCAAGAAGGGCGAGGAAAAGAAGGCGCTTATCGGCGAGCTTTTTGATAAGAAGGACTGGAAAAACTACATAATCGAGGTTCACGCCCTTAAAAGCACCTCTATGAGTATAGGCGCTGTAAAGCTTTCCGGGCTTGCGAAGGAGCTGGAGCTTGCGGGAAAGTCGGAGCGATTTGAAACAATAGAGAAAAAGAATGGGAAGCTGCTGAGGCTTTACGGCGAGGTTATGCAGACTGCTTCGGAATATTTATGCAGCTTTGCCCCCGCTGATGAGCAGCAGGAGGAAGTGGGAGAGCTTTCGGAAATATCCCACGGAGCGCTTCTTGAATATATTGAAAGAGCGAAGGAAGCCTGCGAGGGCTTTGACGGGGATACAATGGCGGAAATTGCAGAGGAAACCTCTGCCTTCTCCTGGAAGGGAAAGCCCCTTAATGGCTATTTCGGAAAAGCGGCAAAGCTTGCGGAGGATTTTGAATACGAGTCCGCTGCAGCAAAAATCGACGAGTTGAAAAGAGAGACAGAGAGCCTCTGAGAAAGGAACGGTTATTTCAATGAAGAAAATCTCGATTACAACGGACTGCGTGTGCGACCTGCCCGACGAATATCTTAAGCTTCACGGGGTAGGTATTGTGTATTTTTATATAACAACCGCCTCGGGTCGCTTCAAGGACGGTTACGAGATAACCTCGGAAAACGTCATTGAATATCTGGACAGCGGCGGGGAGCGGGCGGAAACAAACGCCCCCGAGCCTGAGGAATACAGGGAATTTTTTGAAAATCAGCTTAAAAGCTCGGAGGAAGTCATACACATTTCTATAAGCAGCCATATAAGCAACTCCTGTCCAAATGCTCTTGCTGCCTTAAAGCTCATGGGAGAGCAGGGAAATAGGGTGCATATAGTTGATTCCGGACATTTGTCCACGGGTATGGGACACATGGTTATAAGAGCGGTGGAGATGCGGGAAAAGGGAAAGAGCGCCGAGGAGATTGTCTCGGAAATGCAGGCGCTTAAAAAGCGGGTTTCTACAAGCTTTATTGCAAAAAACGCCGACTATCTTTACCGCAACGGCAGAGTAAGCAAGGCGGTGCGCAATATCTGCTCGACGCTGAGCCTGCACCCGGTTCTTACAATGAAGAACGGGAAAATGGGGGTTAAGGCACTTCAGATTGGCAATTACGACAAATCCGTAAGAAGATATATAAAAAGCGAGCTGAGGAGCAGCAAAAATATTGAAACAAAGCGGCTTTTCATAACTCATGCGGGCTGTTCCATAAAGGCAATAAACGAGGTAAGGGCGTTAGCCGAGAAGCTTTACAGCTTTGATGAAATTCTTGTAACGAAGGCCTCCGCAACCATTTCCAGCAACTGTGGAGCAGGAACTGTAGGCGTACTGTATATTAACGAGTAAGGAGATTTTTATGAAGACGATACTGGTTGTTGACGATAACAAGCTAAACCTTGCAGCTGCAAGGAAGGTTTTAAGCGACGATTACAAGGTAATCCCCGTTATGCGGGGCGCTCAGGCGCTTACATACCTTGAAAGCGGCGAATGTGATATAATCCTGCTGGACATAAATATGCCGGAAATGGACGGCTTCGAGGTGCTCCGGAAGATAAAGGAAATGGAGCGCTGCAGGAATATACCCGTAATCTTCCTTACCGCAGACAACGACTCTGAAACTGAAACCCGCTGCTTTAACGAGGGAGCGATTGACTTTATCGCAAAGCCCTTTGTGCCGGAGGTTATGCTGTCACGAATTGGCAGAGTCCTTGAGCTTGAGGATCTTCGCCGCAGCCTTGCAGACAGGCTTGAACAGAAGACAAAAGAGGTTTCGGATATGAAGAGCAAGTCCCGCCAGGACGCCCTTACCGGCCTCTGGAACAGGGCACATACCGAGGAAACGGTGAACGAGCTTATTGCAGGCGGCACTAAGGGTGCGCTGATGATGATAGATATGGACAATTTCAAGGCGATTAACGACAACTACGGTCATATCGCAGGGGACCGCACCCTTAAGATGTTTGCGGATACCTTAAGACAGTTTTCCTCGGAGGAGGACGTGCTGTGCCGTATCGGCGGGGACGAGTTCGTGGTATTCATAAAGGATATGACATCAAAGAGCGAGATAAGCAATCGTGCCGCAGACATTATCTCCGATCTTTGCTACAAGATTGAGCAGTGCAAGTTTGACACAAACTCCTCGGTTTCAATCGGCATAGCCCAGACTCCCGAGGACGGAACGGAGTTCAACAAGCTTTACAACTCCGCTGACAAGGCGCTTTACTACGTCAAGCAGAACGGAAAGAACTCCTTCCACTTCTTCAGCGACAAGATTCAGGCTGAAAACAATCGGGGCGGAAAGACGGTTGACCTTAAGTATCTCCGCGAGTTCATGAGCCGTGCAGACAGCGGAAGGGGCGCATATCTTCTTGATTTCGACAGCTTTCATCATGTTTACAACTTTATAAGAAGATTTGTGGAGCGCAGCAGCAGGGACGTGCAGACGGTGCTGTTTACGGTAAGCGGCGTGGACTCCGAGGAACCTGAGCTTTCGGAAACCGAGCTTGCGTTAGAGCTGCTTGAAAAGGCGATTTACACCTCTCTGCGCCGCTCCGACGTTTCAACACGCTATTCAAGCAAGCAGATAATAGTTATCCTTATGGACGCAAACGATGAAAACGGCGATATGGTTGCAGGACGTATAATCGACTGCTTCAACAGGCTGTACACCGGTGGAAAGATACGGGTGGACTACGGTATTGCGAAAATGGACGGAAGCGAGCTTATGGGGAAGAAGGCTGTTGTGGAGGAATAATAATAAAGCCGCAGGCGGGGAACCGCCTGCGGCTTTTTGCGGGATAGAGCAGACCCCGGGGTAAACTCTGCGGCGGCGGAGCCGCCGCAGAATTGCGCGCCGCGCTGAAGCGCGGCGCGCGGCAAAACTCCCGAGTACAGCAAAATCCGCGGGAAAGAGCAGACCCCGGGGTAAGCCCTGCGGCGGCGGAGCCGCCGCAGGATTGCGCGCCGCGCTGAAGCGCGGCGCGCGGCAAAACTCCCGAGTACAGCAAAATCCGCGGGAAAGAGCAGACCCCGGGGTAAGCCCTGCGGCGGCGGAGCCGCCGCAGGATTGCGCGCCCTTCGGGCGCGCCTCCCGCCGTTTTATACAGAAAATTGCATTTTCCCCACATTTTCTCATATATTCCTATTTTCCCCTTGACCTACAGGGTTTTTTGGAGTATAATATGTTTTATACTGTTTTTGTATAAATCGAAAGGCATGGTATAAAAATGTTAGAACTCAGAAATATCTCCTTCAGCGTTTCGGAGGAGGGGAAAACTAAAAGCATAATTAAGGACGTAAGCTTTACAATTGAGGATAATAAATTCGTTGTTATAACAGGCCCCAACGGCGGCGGAAAATCTACCCTCGCCAAGCTTATTATGGGTATAGAAAAGCCTATAAGCGGTCAGATTCTCCTTGACGGAGAGGATATAACCGAAAAGAGCATAACCGACCGTGCAAATATGGGTATAAGCTTCGCTTTTCAGCAGCCTGTCCGCTTTAAGGGCATTTACGTTTTAGACCTGCTTCGGCTTGCGGCTAAGAAGAATCTGACTGTTTCGGAAGCCTGCGAGTATCTTTCGGCAGTAGGTCTTTGCGCTAAGGATTATATCGGACGTGAAATAAACGCAAGCCTTTCCGGCGGCGAGCTTAAGCGTATAGAAATTGCTTCCGTGCTTGCAAGAGGCACAAAGCTTTCGGTTTTCGATGAACCGGAGGCGGGAATCGACCTCTGGAGCTTCCAGAATCTTATTAAGGTTTTCGAGAATATGCAGTCCCGCACAAACGGCTCAATCCTTATAATCTCCCATCAGGAGCGTATTTTAAGCATAGCCGACGAGATTATTCTTATTGCAGACGGCAACGTTACAAAGCACGGCAGCAGGGACGCTGTACTGCCGAATATTCTTAAAAATACTTCTGATATGACCCTTTGCAGCAAATTCCACGAAGGAGGCAAGGACAATGCTTGACGAGATACAGAAAAGGCTTTTAGCGGAGGTAGCCGACCTTCACTCCGTTCCCGAGGGCGCCTATAATATCCGTTCAAACGGCAAAATGGCGGGAAGAAATACTACTGCCAACATAGATATAATTACTAAAACCGATAAAAGCGGAATTGACATAAAAATTAAGGCGGGAACAAAGGGCGAAAGCGTCCATATCCCTGTTGTGCTCAGCGAAAACGGGCTTAACGAGACTGTTTACAACGATTTCTACGTTGGCGAGGACAGCGACGTTGTTATTGTGGCAGGCTGCGGTATCCACAACTGCGGCAATCAGGATTCGGGACACAGCGGCATACACCGCTTCTTTATCGAAAAGAACGCAAAGGTAAAGTACGTTGAAAAGCATTACGGCGAGGGTGACGGCGAGGGAATGAGGATAATGAACCCCGCAACGGAAATATATATCGGCGAGGGCGGCTGTATGGAAATGGAAACCGTACAGATTAAGGGTATCGACTCAACAAAGCGCTCTACCCTTGCCAAGCTTTCTGCGGGTGCAAGACTTCTCGTCCGTGAAAGGCTTATGACCCACGGTCATCAGATTGCAATAAGCGACTACGTAATCGAGCTTAACGGCGAAAACGCCAGCGCAGACGTAGTTTCCCGTTCCGTTGCAAGGGAAAGCTCCTACCAGAAGTTTGATTCTAAGATTTCCGGCAATTTCCCCTGTTCGGGACATACCGAGTGCGACGCAATCATTATGGACAGTGCAAGGGTGCTTGCCGTTCCGCAGCTTGAAGCAAACCACGTTGACGCCGCCCTTATCCACGAGGCTGCAATAGGCAAAATAGCAGGGGAGCAGCTTACAAAGCTGATGACCTTAGGGCTTACTGCGGCGCAGGCGGAGGAGCAGATAATCAACGGATTTTTGAAGTGACAGAAGTTACAGAAATGACAGAGGTAACGTTATGAAAGTAATCGGCAGGCAGAGCAACAGCAGAATGTGCATAATCTGCGGAATGGACAACGAATACGGGCTTAAAGCCCCTTTCTACAATATGGAGGACGGAAGCGTTGCAACAAAATTCAGCTACCGTGAGCAGCACCAGAGCTACCCGCTTCGTGTTCATGGCGGAATGATAACCGCAATGCTGGACGAAATGGGGCTTCGTGCCTTATGGGCAAAGCAGCTTTCCGAGGAGCAGTTCGGCGTTACGATTTCCCTTGAAACAAAGTACCGAAAGCCAGTGCCCTACAACGTGCCCCTTATCGGACGGGGAATTACCGTAAAGGACAGCTCTAAATTCTTCGTTGTCGAATCCTTTATTACCGATGAGCAGGGAGATGTGCTTGCAGAGGGAGTTATAAAGTACCTTAAGCTTGATGTTGAAAAAATCGCCGAGGGCGCTTCGGTGCATGAGGAAATGTGCTATCAGCTTGAGGACGGGGTTAAGGAAATCGAACTGTAAGAAAGGCATATCCATGATTTTCGGAAACAAATTCAGCGCACTTGAGATTATAAACAGGGTGCTTGACGAAAACGTCAGCGAGGGTGATATATGTATTGACGCCACCGCAGGCAGAGGCTTTGACACACTTCACCTTTGCAGGCTTGTTGGCGAAAGCGGTCACGTTACCGCCTTTGATATTCAGCAGGAGGCAATCGACAGCACAAAGGAGCTGCTTCAAAAGAACGGAATGTCCTCCCGTGCAGAGGTTATTCTTTCAAGCCACAGCGAAATGGATAAGTACTGCAAGGAGGGAACAGCTTCCTGCATAACCTTCAACTTCGGCTGGCTGCCAAAAGGCAACCATAACGTAAATACCCGTAAGGAAACCAGCATACCCGCCATTGAAAAGGGGCTTAAGCTGCTGAAAAAAGGTGGGGTGATGACCCTTATAATCTACTACGGCAGGGAAACGGGCTTTGAGGAGCGTGACGCCATCCTCGGATTTCTCCCAACGCTGGACTGCACAAAATACACGGTTATAGAAATGCCCTTTGTGAACAGGAAGAATTGTCCGCCAATACCGATTGTTATTATAAACGACGCATAAATTGAGCGCCTCCGCACTTTTCAGAGCGGAGGCGCTTTTGCATAAACCTGCGAATAAAAGAGGCTTATATGGGGATAATAATTATCCCCGTGAGTTTATGCAAGTTACTTAGCGGAATTTTCGTAGGATTCGATCATTTTCTTAACCATCTGACCGCCTACGGAACCAACCTGCTTTGCGGTAAGGTCGCCGTTATAGCCCTTATCCTTAAGAGGCACGCCTACTTCGTTAGCTGCCTGCA
>JBJERK010000334.1:3902-7914 GCA_051882255.1 Ruminiclostridium sp. | reverse complement strand
AAGTTATACTCCAAAAAAACAGTCCAATTGCAAATCCTATAATACTTATAATCCAATTAGTCATACCCGTATAAACTTCCTGATTCAATAATCATTATTAACATAAAATCTCCGATTTATCATCAAGTAAAGTATATCATCAAAACCCCCAAAAGTCAAACGCCGCCTGCGACACGCAAGCGGCGTTATTCTGCTGTTTAGCCTTTTCATAATAATTGTTCATATTTTATGTATTTTCTCCCCCGCCCGTTCTCCTGTACCTGTCGGGAGTTGTGCCGTAGGTGCGGCGGAAAGCCTCGATAAAGGACTTGACATTGGCAAAGCCGCATTTCTCCGCTATTCCCGACACAAGCTCGTTGCTGCCGCAGAGAAGCCCGTAAGCGTTGTACAGCCTTATGCCCGTAAGGTAGTCACGGAAGGTCTGACCCGTGATTTTGCGGAACTGCCTTGAAAAATATGTGGAGGACATACCAACTGCTGCGGAAATCTCCTCTAAGGGCATTTCACGGCGGTAGTTTTCCTCGATATACGCCATAGCACGGCGTATGGGAGCAAGCTCTGCTGTTCCTGCCTGTAAATTATTATGAACAAGGCACTCGCTAAGCAGTATGCCTGCAATCCTGCGTACAAGTATATCCAGTTCTAAGCGGTAAAAGTCCTTTTTCGCCGTTTCAACCTCGCCGCATACCACTAAAAGAGCACATATTTCCTTCTTAGCCGCCTCCCTGCCCCTAAAATCAAAGGAACAGCAGTCTATCTCAGGACAGTATTCTTTCAGCATACGGTAGGACAGCATAAGGGTAACGGAGCGCATTTCCTGCTCGCTGTCGGCGTCGGTTTCGTGCAGTTCTCCGCTGTTTATGAACAGAAAGTCGCCCTGCTCAACCCGTACCCGCTTTCCGCCAACTACTGCATTAACAGCTCCGCTTAAAACGTAGTCCAGCTCTATATCCTCGTGCCAGTGGAGGGGGTAATGACAGGTGCCGATACCCGTGTTGCGGACGTATATTTTCGAGGAAAAGGAGGATGCTCCGCCCGTATTTTCGTAGTAGTACCTCATTTCAGCTTAACGCTTTCCACCTCGCTTTTTGCAGCATATATCTTCTCTATGAACATTTTGTCGATGTCGGTAAGACGGTAGCCCTTGCGGAAAATAAGCTTGTCGCAGTACATAGCGTCGGCAGTTCTGCACCTGCGCTGAACAAGGCCGTAGCGGTCAAGGGTCGCCTTCGGTATGGGGGAAACCCACATGTAGCAGGTGGGAATTGCGGAAAGCAGCTCGAACTGGTTGCAGCGCTCGTAGAGGACGATTTTTCTGCGCACCGAGTCGTAGGAGTCCTTGGGCTTCGTAAAGGTCATATAGGGTACGGCATTGTCGCCGTGGACTATTTCGGTAAAGCCGGAAAGCGCCGAGGCTTTAAGGATTTTTGCCTGTGCAAGACTGCTTGCCACCGACATAAGCACCACGTTTTCAAACTCCCAGAGGGGCATACAGCAAAGCTTTTTCTCCTCAAGATAGTCCATAAAATAGCTCTCAAAGGACAGCTTGTAGCGGATTATTCCAAGGCGGTAGCGGTCCTCGGATATGTCGGTTATGGTCTGCATTGAGTTGGTTTCGTTCACCGTTACGTCGATGCCCTTTGAGGAGTCCAACGCCGCAACAAAACGGGTTACTCCGTCGGAAATGTAGCTGCCACGGGGGATTGAAACGCTGAAATGCTGAATATCGCCGCTGTCCGTTCTTGAAAGGGACTCCATACGGTCAAGCTGTAAAAGTACGTTTTTTGCGCAGGAGAGAAACTCCCCGCCCTTTGCCGTAGGCACAACGCCCTTTGAGGTGCGCTCGAATATCACTATTCCAAGCTCCGCCTCCAGCTCCTTTATCGCCTTGCTTAAGTTTGGCTGCGCCATAAAAAGGTTGTCTGCCGCACGGGAAATCGAGCCTGTGGACTCAACCTCTACTGCATATTTAAGATACAATGTATTCATATAAAACTCCCGAATGTTCATATATGTAAATTATAATACATATCCTGTCAAAAGTCAATCGGAAATACTGTTCATATAACGCAAAATCAAGAACATCAATGCCGTTTTCTTTGTCAAATAGTTAACATTATTATTTCTTGTTTAGCTATTGCATTTTTGAGCAATATATGGTATAATATCTTTTGAAAAAGTTTGACTTTTATGCAATACCGCTAATTTGCGGGACTTGTTATTGATAACACATCGGGAAAAGAGGGCTGTCCTTTGAAAAATTGTAGTTGGTATCTTTTACTCCGTGGGAAGAAGATTTATAACATAAGAGAGCTTCGGGAAAGCTTCGACACAAACGCCGTAACCGCTTATTACTGCGGCGGCGGGCTGTGGAGCTGGCTTACGGAGCTGGGAGAAAAGGAGATACTTGCGAGATTATCGAAAATCGACAGCAAGGGGGATTTAGGCGGACAGCTTGAATTTATCTTCGGAGTAAGACCCGAGCCGCCGGAGCCCCTGCCCGAAAATACCCATATTCCGACCGACAGTCGGGAAACTGCTCCCGCAGCTCTTCCCTCTTCCTACCGCGGAAGCTTTAAGCGCGGCTCCTTCAGAAATGGCTCGTTTCATAAAGGTTCATTTAGAAAAGGTTCATTTACAAAGGGCGGACTGCTCAAAGGCTCATTTCAAAAGGGCTTACAGGGCGGCTCCTTCCGTAAAGGCTCATTCAGAAAGGGCTCCTTTGTGCTTACCTCCTACAAGGGCGCTTTTGCAAAAGGCTCCTTTGTCAAAGGCTCCTTTAAGCTTGGGTCTTTCAGCAAAGGCTCATTTAAGGCAGGATCGTTCAGAGGCGGCTCATTTATGAACGGGGTTTATTACTGCTGCGAGAACGGAGTTGTAATTACCGAAAAGGAATACCGCAGAACTATGATAAATCTCTCCTCCTGCCCTCTTAACGAGTACGGCTACGGCATACATCTTGTCTGATATGAAAGCAATTCACGTTAACTCAACTGCTCCCTTCTTCGCCCGTAACAAGGACAAGCCCTATTCTATCGAAAGCTTCAGCCTTTACTGCACCATTATTTCCGCGCTTCAATGGCGGAAAATGAACGGGGAAATCTATATGATAACCGACAGTACTGCTGCCGATTATTACAGAAGGCTCAGAATTGAAAAGGTCTGGGACGGGGTTATTCCACTACTGCCTACAGACCTTGAGGGGATTGACCCGGATACCTTCTGGGCGGCGGGAAAGCTGCTGGCGCTGAGGGATTTTGATGATACAGCCGCACTTGTAGACGAGGATTTTATCGTCTGGGAGAAGCTGGAGCTGCCTGAAAACGCGGTAACGGTGGCGCACCGGGAATATCTTTCACCAGACGTTTACCCTGACCCGAGGCTGTTCGGAGCAAGGAATTTTCCGATTTTAGAGCAGCTTGATATGGAAGCGCTGGCATGCAATACTGCTTTTTTGTACATTCCCGACAAGTCCTTCCGTCAGTTCTACGTCAATCACGCAATCGCCTTTATGAAGTCTATGGGCAGCAGCAGCGACAGGCTTTGTCCTATGGTTTTTGCGGAGCAAAGACTGCTTGGTATGCTTTGTGCATACACAAGCACCGACGTGAACACGCTTATGGATCAGGACAGGCTGTTTATTGCCCAGGAAAAATACACCCACCTGTGGGGTGCAAAGCAGGCTATGCGGGACAACGAGGAGTACAGGGAAAAGTTTATTGAGAGGTGCAGGAAGCGTATTGAGACTGATTTTCCCGAATTCGGGTTTGTGATTGAGGCGATTGAGAAGAATTGCTGAAGCGTAGGTTTATGTACTGACGTTTTCATAGCTTATTATACAGAAATTATGCCCTTCCGTTTTTCGGAAGGGCTTTTGCGTGTTCGAATGGTGCGCGGCGGGGGTTGTGGGGTGAGCCGAGGTGACGTGGGTATGGAAGAGGCGCCGCCGCTTTAGCTGCGGCGCCAATTTCGCGCGCCCTTCGGGCGCGCGGCAAAGGCTGCGGGGTGAACT
>JBJERK010000334.1:0-3802 GCA_051882255.1 Ruminiclostridium sp. | reverse complement strand
GTGAACTGAAAGCTTCTAACCTCCGACCCACTTTTCTGCCCAAAGCAAGTCTCGCCGCAACAAGCCCATTTCTCCGAAAGCAAGTCTTACTGCCACAAAATAATCAGCATAAAGCTTCGCTACCTGCTAAGCAGGCGGAATTTATCCGTAAGCTCCCGCAAAAGCTCTGCCTGATTGTTAAGGCTTTGTCCCGAGGAGGCGCTTTTTTCGGCGGTTACCGCATTTTTCTGCACCGCCTCGGAAATCTGCATAATCTGCCTGTTAGCCTTTTCTATCATCTCCGACTGCTCGTGGGAAGCAGTGTTTATCTGATTGATAAGCTGTATCGCTTCAAGAGTGATTTTTACCGCTTCATTAAGGGACCGGGCGGTTTCGTTTACAATATCGTTTCCTCTTTCAACCGCCTGTAACGTCTGGGAGATAAGCTGAGAGGTGCGCTCTACCGATTGCGAGCATTTTACAGCAAGGTTTCTTACCTCTCCTGCAACCACCGCAAAGCCCTTCCCTGCTTCTCCTGCCCGCGCCGCTTCGACGGCTGCATTAAGAGAAAGAATATTTGTCTGAAATGCAATATCGCTTATTGCGTTGGATATGTCCACGATTTCAGAGGATTTTCCCGAAATATCCGCCATGGCTGCTGTCATTTCCTTGAAGCAGCTGTTGCTCTCAGCTATACATTCGCCCGCCGCACGGGTTTTAAGGCTGGCTGCTTCGGCGTTTTCGGCGTTGTTGTCCACTATCGCTTTCAGGTGGGATACATAGTTAAGCAGCTCACCTGTATTTGCCGCCTGACGGGATACGCTGTCGGACAGGGATACGGCGCCCTCTGCAATATCCTCGGCTCCCACATTTACCTGAGCCGCAGACTCGCCTATTCTGCCGATAGCGTCGCTGAGCCCCACAGCCATGCTGTTAAGAGAGTCGGCAATTTTCTTGAAATCACCCTGAAATTCAGCGTCAAAGCTGTAATCAAAGTCGCCGCCCGACATTTTTTCGCTTGCAGCCCCGATTTCCGCCACATAGGTTTTAAGAGCCGAAACCGTATCGTTCAGGCTTTTGCCCAGCTCGCCGATTTCGTCCTTACTGTTTATATCCACGGAAATATCCAGATTTCCTCCCGCTATTCTTTCCATAGCCCCCTGTATCCTGCGGATAGGCTTTACTATGTGATTTGCGTTGCTGTTTATAATTATAGCGGAAACGGTTATGCAGATAAGAACGCATATAATTGTAATAATAATGCATAGCCAGGTAAGACCAAGAAATTCCGAGCCGTCAACCTCTACTCCTATAACCCAGCCGTTGGTGCCTTTTATAGGTGCATATACAGCATACTTGTACACGCCGTCCTCGGTAAAGCCTCCGGACAGGCTCTCGCCCTCGGAAAGCTCTCCTGCAGCAAGCTCAAGAGCAGCACGTCGGGATAAGGAGGGGTTGTCTGCGGAGGCAGCAGCTGCATTGAACATGGAATGAACCTTTTCGTAGTCATTGTGAGCGATAACGGTGCCCTTCCTGTTGATAACGTAGGCTGAGCCTGTGTTACCGATTTTAATTGCTGAGGATATTTCGGAAATCATTCCGCAGTCCACCGAGGTGTACACAACTCCCACCGTAGGAACTGCAACATGCTTACCCGTTTTTATCAGGGTCGAGGCGATATAGACGGTATACTGACCGTCCTCGGTAAACTGGGGGTCGGCAATAACTGTTTCTCCTGCAAGAGCAGGGGCAAACCAGCTTTCCCCGCTTACATCCCTGCCATCAAGATTGATTCCTGCCGTATCGGTAACATTATAGTCGATAAATCCGTAATAGCCTGCCTTTTCGGCAAGCAGCTCAAGCTTCTTATCATCAGCGAAAACGTCATTTGAAAGCTGGGTGTTCATTCCCAGCTCCTTAACCAGCAGCTTTGAGCTTGACAATGCGTTTTCAATCTCTCCCGAGGCGCATTTTACGGTTTCAAGCATTGTCTGCTGAAGTATATTCACGGAGCTTATGTAGCTGAACACAGCTCCGATAGTTCCTATAATTACTACCGAAATTATAACTACCGATAAAAATCTTATCAGCATACTTTTCTTGATTGTCCTTTTCATGGCAATTCCCCTTAAGTAATAATTATTATGCTATTATAATAGTACCATATACCGCCGAAGTTTACAATGTTAATTCCGACGAAAAAACAGGTAAATTTATGTTAATTTTGATTAACGCTGTAGTTTACAGCAAGCTTAATGCGCTGAATTAAGATAATAGCAGACGATTTTCGGATATAAGCGGAAATTGGTTTTATTTTTCTTTTGGTGCAGTCGCAGGAGGCGGGGACAAATGAGCTTTACCAAAGGGCTTGAAAAATGCTTATATGCACTTGATTTCCGCCTAAGGCAGTGATATAATAGCTTTAGGCAGCAGTATCCGTCGGAAGCTGATACTGCAACAAAAAATAAAGTAAGATAAAGCTAATTTTAAACAAATACACGGAGGCGGCATGAGCGATAAGATTTTCACCCCAACAAACCCAAACGCGCAGGACTGCGTTAAAAAGGTTATGAAATATCTTTCCGATATTACATACGAAAAAATCGTTACCGGTCAGCACACCCAGACCTTGGCTCAGCAGGAGCTGCACTATATTAAAAGCGTTACAGGAAAACAGCCCGCTCTTCTCGGCTTCGAGCTTCTTTCCTACTCTCCCAACATTAATTACTCCGATACCGACGAGGAGTGCATGAAGGAAGTTGCGGAGAATTACGGAACGCTGAAAAAAGCCTGGGAATGGGCGGAGGAAAAGGGGCTTATTACCTTTACCTGGCATTGGTTTTCGCCCCTCGGAGGTCGGTCAAAGTCCTTTTTCAGCGTAAACACGGACTTTGATGCAGACAAGGCTGTTACTCCCGGCACTCCCGAAAATACCGCCCTTATTTCGGATATGGACGTTATGGCGGGGCTGCTCCGACCCTTCTGCGACAAACAAATACCCATACTCTGGCGGCCCTTTCACGAGGGGGACGGGGACTGGTTCTGGTGGGGAGCGAAGGGGGCTCAGCCCCTTAAACAGCTCTGGCGGATAATGTACCACCGCTTTACCCGCCTGCACAGGCTGAACAACCTTATCTGGGTATGGAATTCCCCTGTTCCCGAATGCTACCCGGGAGACGACGTGGTTGATATTATTTCAAGGGATATGTACCCGCCGGAACACGAGCATACAAGCCAAAGTGAAATGTACTACAACCTTAAGGCGGTTACTTCCGAGCCGAAAATTACGCTTATCGGCGAAACGGGCTCCCTTCCCTCGGCAAAGGCGATTGCGGAGGAAAAAATAGGCTGGGCAAGCTATATGACCTGGTCGGGAAAATTCTGCAAAAGCGAGGAGTACACTACGAAGGAAAAGCTTAAGGAGATGTATGACAGCGAATATGCGGTAACTAAGGATAAGCTTCCTGTTTTGTACTGATATAGCTGACAGCATAAAAGCGGTAATCAAGCATTTTAGCTTAATTACCGCTTTTTATATAGTCAAAAAATTCTTGTTTACGGGCATAAAAATCGCCCCGGACAAAGTCCGAGGCGAAATAGCGTCCGACGTAACGCCGGTGGCGCAGAAAGAGGGATTTGAACCCTCGCGCCGGTTTCCCGACCTACTCCCTTAGCAGGGGAGCCCCTTCACCACTTGGGTATTTCTGCAAGTGCCGATTAAAAAAATATACTGGCGGAGAGGGTGGGATTCGAACCCACGGTCCCTTGCGGGATCACCGGTTTTCAAGACCGGCTCCTTAAACCACTCGGACACCTCTCCAGA
>JBJERK010000333.1:0-2054 GCA_051882255.1 Ruminiclostridium sp. | reverse complement strand
TAGCCGCCGCCCGCTTTTCGGGGTTTCCGCTCTTGAAAATACCGGAGCCTACAAACACGCCCTCTGCGCCAAGCTGCATCATAAGAGCAGCGTCAGCGGGAGTTGCAACGCCGCCTGCCGCAAAATTTACAACAGGAAGCTTTCCGTTTTCGTGAACGTACTGCACCAGCTCATAAGGCACACGAAGCTCCTTTGCAGCGTCAAAAAGCTCGTCCGCACTCATTGAAACAAGTCTGCGTATTTCGGACTGCATCATTCTCATGTGGCGGACAGCCTGAACTACGTCGCCTGTACCCGGCTCGCCCTTTGTGCGTATCATTGAAGCGCCCTCGTTGATGCGGCGGAGCGCCTCGCCTAAGTCCTTTGCTCCGCAGACAAAGGGAACGTCAAAAACGGTCTTGTCGATATGGTACTTATCGTCCGCAGGAGAAAGAACCTCGCTCTCGTCGATATAGTCTATTTCGATAGCCTGTAAAATCTGAGCCTCGGCAAAATGACCGATTCTGCACTTTGCCATAACGGGAATTGAAACCGCCTGCTGAATACCCTTTATCATCTTCGGGTCGCTCATACGGGATACTCCGCCTGCTGCACGAATATCCGCGGGGATACGCTCTAACGCCATTACTGCACAAGCGCCTGCCGCCTCGGCAATCTTAGCCTGTTCGGGCGTTGTTACGTCCATAATTACTCCGCCCTTTAACATCTGGGCAAGGTTTCTGTTAAGCTCTGCTCTGTTATTCATTTTCTGAGTCTCCTTAATTTTGTAATACGCATTTGCGCTGTTTATATTATACTGCATTTTGATATTATCACAATAGTCAAAATGCTTATATTTAATAAGACCAGATTTGTGTGCAGTAAGCTTAAGACAGCAGAGGTGGCGGTTGGGAAATGTTCTTAAAATCACTCCTTATAATCGCAAAAAACGGAGAGCTTTTACGCTCTCCGTTAAAGCATATATTCGGTTTTATCCTAAAACGACCTCGGTATAAACGCCCCGCTTATTTCTTCTTCCGCTTAACAAAAACAATTATTCCGACAGCCGCAACCGCTATTACAGCGACTGCATAAATAATCACACACAAAAGCGTATTGTTGTTAGGCGCTTTCTCTGCGGGGGCTTCGGAGCTGTTTTCGGGTGCAGGAGCATTGTCTCCCGCTTCTGTGATTGCCCCGTCTTCCGCTGTGGGCTTATCCTCTCCGGCGGGAGTTATATCAATTATTACGTCCTCTTCCTCGTGGAAAACGTTCTCGCCGATAACCGAAACCGGCGTTCCCGCTATCATATTCTGCACGGTAACCTCCTCTTCCCTGCCGAAATACTCTGTTATTGTAAGCACGCCGTCGGTTATCTCGTATCTGAAATACCCTTCCGTGTATGCAAACGACGGTATTGCAGTCATGCAGAACAGGCACACCGCAAGAACAGCCGCCGTTATGTATTTTCCAATCTTCTTCATAAGCTCTCCTTAACAAATGACAGGCGCCGTAAAGACGCCTGTCGGTTTTGGTTGTGGGGAATATCATTAAGATCAAACTATTTCCGTCTCATTTTGGCTCGCAGTAATAATATCTTCAACCTCAAACTCCACGATTTCCATTTCGGGGGCTGTATACTTTTCTTTCATTGTAAAATCCTCCTTTTACTGTAAGCCCTTGTATGCCTTAGCTTTTTCGTAATAGTCATAAAGCGCAATTACTACGTTTCTGAGGGTATCCTTTTCGCCTGCGCCGTACTTATTAAGTACTGCATAAGCATAGCTCATAGGCGAATAGGATATTGTTCCGACAGCTATCTCGTTTTCGTAAAGCGTAAGAGATACGTTATTTCCAAGATTATGTGCAAGGATATTCGGAACTCTTACATAGATATAGCTTCCGGAAGCGGCTACTTCATAGTCGTTAGTTCCGTCTGAGCAGGTATAGCTTTCAATGTTCACTTCCGGGTCGGGCGTGAAATAGTGCTTTATATCCGTTCCGGATTTAAGCACAAGGCTGCTTCCGTAGTAGGCGGTATTGCCTTCGTAGTTGCTGTCATTTACGAATGAAGC
>JBJERK010000332.1:0-2064 GCA_051882255.1 Ruminiclostridium sp. | reverse complement strand
ACAATACCTGTCCTATCCCTCAAATCTATAAAAATAAGGCTGCCCTTATCGCGGATTCTGTGCGTAAAGCCGCCGACTGTTACCTCGCTGCCGATTCCTTCGACCTCTCCGCAGTAATGGGTTCTTGAAAGCCCTGTCATTAAGTCTGCCATATTGTTCTTCCTTTCTTTGTGCATTTCTGCAATATATCAACTATGTATTATATCATAAATACAATCGGATTTCAATACTTTTTCGTAAATTTTGGGGCAGCAGCAGCATACCACAGCAAATGCAGAAAAATCACGGTACTGCAAAACGCAATACCGTGATAATTTTCTTATTATAGCTGATTATGCACCTAAGAGAGTGTTCATTTCCTCAACCTTTGTTTCAAGCATATTGAAGTTGCTTTCCTTGAGAACTGTCCAGGAGGTAACCTTATCCTCGGAGTCGTCTACAAAGGGAACGTCTTCCTGAATAGGAGTGATTACTGCGCTGAGAGTATCGGTGTCGAAGCTGCTGGAGAATTCCTTAACGAGGCAGTCAGCTTCAAAGTTTGTGGCATTGTGGAAGAGATTCCAGAACTCGTACTGCTCGTCGGTGTACTTCTTGTTCTTCATGATACTTTCCTTGGTTGTTGCAGCAAGCTCTTCATCGGTAATGCTCATACGAACACAGTTGATGAATACACAGGAAGCCTTTGCATTCTTGGAGCCGGCGGGAACGAGGTAGCCGAAAGTCTTGAATGCGTAATAGTACTTATCTGCAGAAGGATCCTTGGGGAAGGGAACAAAGAAAATATCAAGGTCTTCATTACCCTTTCTTGCCTGCTGCTTTGAGTAGTCGGTAATCTTCCATTCGCCTACAATGTGGAAGGCTGCTGCGCCGTCGATAACAGGCTCGTGTGCAACTGTTGAGTAATCGTTGTAGGTAAGTCTTGAAAGACCTTCCTTCTTGAGCTTTTCAAGGAATGTCTCTGCTCTGTCAATCTCAGGAGAACGGATGTTGTTTACAAACTTGCCGTCCTCGTAGGAAATAAGCGCCTTACCTGTTGAGTTGATTGCAGAGGAAGACATATAGCCGTATAAACCGATTGCGTCCTCAATTTTGGTATTTTCTACGAACTTAACCATGCAGTCATAGAAGGTATCCCAGTTCCAGTTTCCTGCGTCGTATAATTCCTTGGGATCGTTGATTCCGTATTCGTTGAAAAGACCTCTGTTGTAAATCATTACGCAGGGAGCAACATAGTAGCACCAGGGGTAATAGTAGTGCTTGCCGCCGACAGCATAGCTGTCGATAATGTCTGCAACGCCGTCCCACTGGGGAGCGGAAAGGTCGAAGTACTGGTCGAGGGGCTCGTAGGAGTTCTTTGCTATGTAGTAGGGGAAAGTATTGTCTCGCATATCAACAAGGTCGGGGGAAGCGTCCGCTGCAATATACTTTGCTACATTCTCCATGATTTCCGCGTCGGGGCAGATTTCAATTTCCATTGTAGCGTCATAGTTCTCTACGAAGTACTTGTATGCGGGCTTAACGTCGCCTGCTTTTGTAGGGTCGTAAACGCCGAGATACTTGATTGTGGTGCCTGCAATATCGGCTGTATCAAGGTCTGTAACATTAAGGGTAATATCGCCTACGTCGACGGGATTATCTACATCATCGTCGATTGTAGTGCCTGTTGTTGCAGCAGCCGTTGTAGTAGCTGTGCTGTTTCCCGTATCGTTTCTTCCGCCGCCGTTGCAGCTGCCTGCACTTACAAAAGCAGCAAACGCCAGCATACAGGAAATAATCTTCTTCGATTTTGTCATATTAACCTCCGCAAATTTTATGTAACCGTTTACAAATAGTCACAAAATTATAGTACCACAATTATACATTGTAGTCAATCAGCAAAATATACTAACAAGGATTAAAGAATATGTTGAATATTAACAATGAATTGAAATTAAATCAGAAATTAATCTTGTTAACATCTGAATTTGCAAGAAGGACTTCCTTCTTAGGAATTCTCATAAGAGGATTGTAGGTGAATTTCTTGCAGGCGTCGTAAGCCTTAACATCGCCGAATTTGCTGCAGCT
>JBJERK010000331.1:0-8013 GCA_051882255.1 Ruminiclostridium sp. | reverse complement strand
TAAAAAAGAAAATTACAAGGCTTGCAATCGAATCCATTACAGGAAATCCCAGCATTGCGCCGCCGATACCGATTAATGCACCTACCGAGGATAAAGCGTCGGAGCGGTGGTGCCATGCGTCTGCCATTATAGCTCCCGAGTCAATTTTCTTGGCGTAATGCCTTGTGTACCAGTACATAGCTTCCTTGCTGACTATTGATACAACCGCCGCAATCAGGGCGAGAACGCCGGGCGCCTGAAGGTCGTTATAGCTGCCGCCGAGAATTTTATTCAAGGCGTCTGCGCCGATACCAAGGCCTGTAATAAACAGGACTACGGCGAGTATTATTGCCGCCACGCATTCCATACGCTCATGACCGTAGGGGTGCTCCTTATCCGGCTCTTTTGAGGCAAGTCTTATGCCGATAATTACCACAAAGGTACTGAACACATCGGAAGCGGAATGAACCGCGTCGCTTATCATAGCCCCCGAATGTGCGATAATTCCCGCCAGAAGCTTAACCAGAGACAGCGCCACGTTTCCGATGATTGTTACTATCGAAACCTTGTTTGCTACCCTCTGAAATTCGGTTTCAGATACCGTATTCTCTCTTGTTGCCTTATCCTTTTCCATACAGGTTACCTCCAGAAAATTCAAGATAACTCTATGGCACCGGTTTTTGTGGTGTTAAGCTATGGCTTTTTTGAAAAAAAGTATAAAAATACACCCACGAAATCAGTATTAGCATCTACTGTCCCGTGGATGTTGCGTCCCACTGTCACTCTGTGACCCGACTCCATGACAAATGTCACGGTCTGCTCAGTTTGTACTGTAGATTTGTATGCAGTGCAAAGAGTTTCTCGTATTATAACATATGTCGGAAGGGTTGTCAAGGGTTAATTATTATATTTCAAATTATTACCGGATTACAGCACTGACTTTACTTATCATAATCGGCGGTAATTGTTTTCTGTTTTTATGCAGTCGGCTATCTATACAGTCCTGCAACCTCTTCAAGAGTACTTTTATACTTCTCTCTAAGCTCCGCAGGCTCCAGTATTTCCGCCTTTGCGGCAAACTGGAACAGCCAGCCGAGAAAGGTCTGCTCGGTTTTTACCCTGACCCGGACTATAAAATGCTCCTCGCCGTCGGGCATGAGGATTATATCGTTTCCGAACCTGTCCAGAACCACGTTCACCAGCGACCTGTCAAAACGCAGGCGAACCTCCCTTGTATCGCCGCTGAACATAGAAAAGGTGGAGTTCATATACTCCGCAAGATTAAAGCCCTCGGGAATTTTTTGTGCAGGCTCCGAAAGTACCCGTACCTTTTCCATTCTGTCAACACGGTAGTGGGTGAACCTGTCGGGGTGCCTGTCGCTGTAGGCGATAAGATAGTAACGCTCGTCGTCCCATGTGAGAGTATAGGGTGAACACACCCTCTCCTCATCACGGTACCGCTTTTTCTTGCTTATGTCGTAGTCGAAGTACCTGAAGGCTATCTTCCCGCTCTCGGCTATCGCCTTATGTATAGCGTCAACGCTGTAAAGCACTTCTTCGTTGAATGCCTTTACCCTGTTTGTGGTGTATACCTGCCGCTGAAGCTGACGGGATTCGTGGCGGCTTGTAAGACCCTGAAGCTTTTTCACAAGCTCCTCGGATTTTTTTGCAGTAAGAAAGCGGGAGGAAACAACTGCGTCAACCAGAAGCTTAAGCTCAGAAAGCTCAAAGCCTCTGCTTCCGATATAGTAGCCCTGATTTCTTCCCTTTTCGAGATTTATGTCAACTCCGTATGCACAAAGGGCTTCAATATCATCGTACAGGGTATAGCGGGAGGCGGAAATTCCGCAGTCCCCCAGCCGTTTTATAAGCTGGGGCATTGTGATATGGTGCTCGCTGTCGGTTTCCTCCGCAAGAATTTTGCAGAGATACAGAAGCTTAAGCCGCTGATTTGAGTTTTTTATCTCCCCCGCCATTACTCATCCCCGCTCCATAAATCGTCCAAATCCTCAAAGTCTTCATCAACAAAGCTTTCTAAGCCCTCATCGCCGAAATCCCCGAAGGTTTCATCGCCGAAGTCATCAAAGTCATCAATACCGGAGAGTGCTGTACTTTCTTCCTCGGCAATAGCGTCCTCCATTATCCTGTAGGTAAGATAGGACTCGTAAAAGTCAACATCGCCGTCATTGTTAAAATCAAAGCCGAAAGGGTCAAGGCACATAGTGAAACCTCCTTATATCTTAATCCCAGTTTCCATTTGCGTATTTATCGCACAGTAAAAACCATTTGTGAACTCAGAATTAATACAGAAAAATTATCTTCCTGCGATTCAGCCGCGGGAGCTTTCGCTCCCGCACCGAACCGTGAGATAAGGTAAAAGAAAAAAGGTGGTGAGTTGTGTATCTTAAGAAAGATATTCGTCTGTCCGAAATGTCAACCGTCTTTCCGATTTGCCATATCATGGTCAGCTCAGCACTTTGCTTTTCGCTGTAATTACATTATAAGAACCTCTGCTGTTACCGAAATCAAAGATTTCGAACAGCGACGAGAACCTTAAAATGTATGTTCGCCGCTATGCGGCGGTCGGCTGTCACCGACTATGAGAACTTCGTTCTCACTACATACATTATAACACAATAGGTGTGGCAAAATCTCAACAATGACAGAGAAAAAGAAAAATTTTCAAAGAACGTCTTCTGCTTCTATCGTCACAAGTGCGCTGTCCGACAAATCCATGCAGTCCGAAAGGCGCACCGCCTGTTTTGTTACAGCGCTTTCAAACTTGTTGCGGACAGCTCTTCCGTTTCCGAAGCCCTCGCTTCTGTTTTCGTAAAGCTTTGTAAAGTAAGCAAAAACCGCCGTCTCTGCTCCTGCACTAAGAGAATAACCGTTTTCCCCGCACATCTTTCTGAAAATAAGCATAAGCTCCTCCGGGTTATAGTCGCTGAAATTCAGGTACTTGTTGAACCTTGAGCGAAGTCCCGGGTTTGAGTCTATAAAGTCCTCCATAAGCCCCGGATAGCCTGCAACAATAACAATAAGGTCGTCACGGTTGTCCTCCATAGCCTTAACTATCGTGTCAATCGCTTCCTTGCCGTAGTCGTTTTCGCTTTTGCCTGCGGTAAGGGAATATGCCTCGTCGATAAAGAGAATACCGCCTACCGCCCTGTCGATAACCTCTTTTGTTTTTAGTGCAGTCTGCCCCACATATCCGCCAACAAGTCCCGAACGGTCGGTTTCTACAAAGCTGCCCTTTGAAAGCACACCAAGCTCCCTGTAAATTTCAGCAAGAAGCCTTGCAACAGTAGTTTTGCCCGTACCGGGATTGCCCGCAAAAACCATGTGCAGAGAAACGGGAATACGCTTAAGCCCCCTCGCTTCGCGAAGCTTCTGCATTTTCACAAGACTTACAAGTGAATTAACCTCTGCCTTTACCTCCCTTAGCCCTATAAGTGCGTTCAGCTCGTCAAGCAGCTCGGAAACGCTTTTATTTCCGGTCTGTTCATCTGCTTTCAGCTTATCTCTTGTGAAATTTTCACTGATGGTTCTGCCATTCTCGTCGTTTACGGTTATATTAAGATTGAAGCAGTTACCGAAATCCGTCTTTTTCAGATTCCCGTATATGTATTTCAGATATTCGGAAATCCTGCTTCGGAACAGCTCCATTTCCTTTTCTCCTATCTCCTTGTCGCAGGAGATTACGCCTGCTCCTACGCTCGCCATAAACCGAAACCATATAAAGGTGGGGCTGTTCTGGTCGGCAACATCCGAAACTCGCCCCATTTCTATCATGACATTCTCCGAATAAATAACGTGCTTCAGAGATTCGGGAATATCCTCGCCGAAATTCTTCTGCTCCTTCTGGTCGCCGAAAACCTCCTCGCACATTTCAAGATACTCGTCCTCGTTCTCGTTTATCCCCTCAGTCTCGTCATAAGCAATATCAAGCGCAAAATTATAGGCGTCGTTTTCGGTTTCCTTACGCAGATACTGCCCGAAATTATCCTCCATGCACTGCGACATATTCCTGTAAAGCTCTTCAAGCAAGTTTCTGTTCATCATAGTTTTTACCTCAGTCTTTGATACAATATATTTGCTATATTATATCACAAAATTTATGTTATTTCAACAATTACAAGCCTATTGCATAACCAAAACAGGCGCTCCTGTATGGAACGCCCGAAATTTACTTATTCTTTACCGCATTAATCTCCCTCGATATATTATTTCTCCGTTTTTTATCGAATACTGCCCTTAAAAGACGGTAAAACCAGCCTACCGGTAAAAGCCATTTGTGCTTATAGAAAAAGGGATAGCATACTTTATAGCTCTCTACGCTGGGGAAAAGCCTGCTTAAGAGATAGCGAAGCTTTGAATCGCTTTTTTCCTCTCTGTACTTGTTTATTCGGTTGTCAATGCTGCGCTCTAACGTTCCGTATACTCCCGAGGTCAGATAGTACATGAGCATAGCCTTTTCTTCCTCGGACAGGCTGTCTTCAAAGGCTTCATAACCCATAGCCGCCGAAGTCCCGAAAACCTTTTTGCAGAGAGTACGGCTCTCCTTTTCAAAGCCGCCCGTTCCAAGTACTGCACATTCCTTTTCAATATAGGCGAAGTCCATTTCCTCCTCCGCCTTAAGATAAACGTAAAAGTCAAGAAGTGTGCGAAGACCCGTACCGCCGCCGGTGTAGTGCTTGTAGGCGTGGGAGATTATGTAGATATAAAAGTCCTCACGGGAAAAATGATAGCCAAAAGAGCAGCCCTCGTTTAAAATCAGCCGCTCTTTCACGTCCTTATAGTATTCGTGAAAATCGCCCTGATTAACGTCGCTGAATAAAGCCCGATGAAGCTCGAAATTCATAACCGGCTCTTTTTTGTACACGTCGTGATTGCCCGCTCCGATATTCTCGCCCCGATAGCCCTCGGACTCCATGAATTTCCGCACTTCCACGCTGAAAGCCTCGTCAAAGAGAATATCGTTATCCGCCATCTGCCGCATACCCAACGCAGGATAATAGTCCTTAAGAATAATTCCCTTTAGGGGCAGGTACCATATCCCCGCCTTTTCCATAAAAGCAAACAGCTTTTTTCGCTCCGTATCCAGAAGGATATTTTTCCTTACAGCCTTTGAAATCCGCTGGCTCCAGTCTTCCGGCAAAGCAACTCCCGCCTGTTTCAGAACAGTTCCCACCAGCGCTTCAAGCAGGTGTGTGCGGCAGACCTTATACAGCGAGTCAATATCAATCCCGCCGATATACTCCTTATCGGGAGCAGTCCTGTTTACGCCGCAGGAAGCGAGATAAATCATATCATACTGAGCCTTCTGAATATTATTCATTTTCCGCCTCCCGTAAAGTCGTAAGCCTCATTCCGTCCTCCGAAAAATCCAGCCGCCTGTTACAGATTTCAAGAGCGCCGGGTCTGTGGGTAACGATAAAGACCGTCTTATCCGTAAGCCTTTTCAGATTAGTAAGCAGCATTTCCTCCGTTTCCCCGTCAAGGGCGCTTGTTGCCTCATCAAGTATCAGAACGGGAGCGTCTGCGTAAAGCGCTCTTGCTATTGCAATTCTCTGCATCTGCCCCTCGGAAAGACCTGCACCCTTTTCTCCGAGAACTGTATTTTCCTTTTCGGGCAGGTCGTATATAAACCCGGCACAGGCAAGCTCCACTGCCCTTTCAAAACCTATACCTTCCCCGCTTTCATCATGTCCGAAGGTTATTACCTCTCTTATACTTCCGCCCATAAGATAATTACCCTGGGGAACGTAGCCGAATAAGCGCCGCATTGTTCCTGCGGGAAGCTTTTCTCCGCCTTCAAGAAGGATTTCAGCACTGCCCTCCGTTGGTCGGTAAACTCCCATAAGCAGCTTTAACAGGGTTGATTTTCCACAGCCCGAAATACCTGTTACTGCAACATAATCGCCTTTATTTACGGAAAGGCTAATATTGCTCAGTACAGGCGTATTTTCATTTTTACCGTAGTCAAAGGACACGTTTTCAAAGGCGATTGCTTTAACTGTGCTGTTGTAAAGCTCCTTTGCTTTGGCAGGGGATTTTGCTTCATCAGCACCTGAACTTTTATAATCCTCCGCTTCCATTAAACGCTCTGCGCTTGCAAGCATAGCGTAAAAACGGGGTACGTAGCCGCTTATCCCGGAAAGGGGTGCCTGGAGCTGACCCACAAGCTGGATAATTGCGGTAAGAGTTCCGTAGCTTACGGTACCGTTAAGTATGCCGTAGCCGCAGTACCCTATTCCAAGCAGGTACATAGCGTTTATAGCCGCAGAAAAGCCGGTGTTGCAGAGATTAGACACAACAGCTTTTTTCATTCTTGCTTTCTTGTGAGCGCCGAAAACCTTCTCTGCGCCGCTTTCAGCCGTTTCCTCAGCGCCGAAGGTGCGAAGCACAAGCATACTGCTTATACGCTCCTGCAAATAAACACGCACCTCTCCGTCCTTTTCCTGCACCTGCTTATGAAAGCGCTTTATGGAGCGGCGGAGAAAGAATGCAATAAAAAGAAAAAGAATACCCGCAGGCAGCATTATGCAGGCAAGCGTGGGCTGCAATAAAAAGATAAGAACCATAGCCCCCGCAAGCTTCACCGCCATTCCCATAAAGCCCGGAAGTATCTCGGTCAAGCCGTTTGCACACACTACGCTATCGGAGGTAAGTCGGTTCATCCACTCCTCGGAGTGGACAGCGCTTACCTGCCCGAAATCCTTCTTTAAAAGGCAGGAAAAGAGCTGCTGCTTGAACTTGTTTTCAAGACTGCTCCTTGTGGCTTCTTCCAAATGCCGCATAGCCACACGCAGCAGAATAAGCGTAACTATAAGGGAAGCAAACAGCAAAAGTCCGCCGAAAAAGCCGCTCCTGTCCCCGCCAACAGCGCAGTCAATCATATTTTTCATAGCAAGGGCATAGCAGACGGAAACCCCGCTTACAGCAATCTGCAATAGCAGGAGAAAAGCTATGTAAAGGCGGTATCTGCCTGCTGTTTTTAAAAGCCATTCTACGGCTTTTCTATCGGTCATATTATTTTTTCCTTTTAACAATTCTGCCAAGAGTGGATTTTGCCTTTTTCATCAAACGGCGCATAGGATAAATAGCGTACCAGAGCTTACTGTAAAGGCGGTAAAGCCCGTTATTTACGGAATATTCCCTGCCGCCACGCACAAATGAGGTCATCACTCCGAGGATATTCTCGTCGGTTATTCCGTACTCCTTGTTTAAGCAGTTATCCCCTAAAATCACATAGTCCTTTTCCCGCACCTCAACCACACGGTGAAGCACATAACTGCCGTTGGGGCGCTTATAGAGAGCAACGTCGTATTTTTTGCAGCGGCCCTGCTTTTTCTCAATCGTTATTATGTCCTTTCGCTGCCGCAGAAGCGGAAGCATACTTACGCCTACGCAGATATAGGTTAGCTTTCCCTTTCGTTCAAGCTCCTGCTCGAAGGTTGACTTATTCATCAATCGCACCTATGCTTTTAAGCTTTCCGATTATATCACGCACTCCCCTTTCGATTTCCTCACGGGGTGCGTCATACTTACCGCACATCTTATCAACAATTTCGGCTTCTGTCGTTTCGCTTTTAAGGCAGTCCACAATAAATGCGGCTGTCTTGTTGCTGTGAACAAGTCCCGCAAAGGCGCTTGAAGCGTCGATAAGAATGTGGTCGCCGTCGTTTTCGTAGGTTATAAAGGTTTCTTTAAGCTTCATATCTGTACCTCTTTCTTGATAATAAGGAAAAGCGGCAGACAGCCGCAGCCGCCTGCCTTTAGTTACAAAGAATTATACATCGCCTTCATCAATATCGCCACTCACAGAAATAATATCCTCCGCCTCGAACTCAACAATCTCCATTTCCGGAGCTTCATACTTCTCCATTTTCCGCACCTCCTTCCGCAGAATTTCTATTGCCAACGGCATAGCCGTCACAAACGAAAAGAGGTGTGTTATACAGGGATTTTAATTTACCTGTATGTATGTATGTATGTATGTATGTATGTATGTATGTATGTATGTATGTATGT
>JBJERK010000330.1:0-2069 GCA_051882255.1 Ruminiclostridium sp. | reverse complement strand
TAATCAAGCCCTGCCTTAGCAAGAATCTTTTCGATATCGCCTTCAGAGTACTCTGTACCTGTTGCAAGATGTAATGTGAACTCGCCGTTCTTAGCATCGGGGTCGGTTTCAGGTGTGGTTGTTTCAACATTTTCCTTACCTGCAGCAACGTCGGTAGCAATAGTGATTT
This sequence comes from Ruminiclostridium sp., assembly GCA_051882255.1. Classification (GTDB taxonomy): domain Bacteria; phylum Bacillota; class Clostridia; order Oscillospirales; family Ruminococcaceae; genus Ruminiclostridium_E. Next base: position 1,900 of record JBJERK010000330.1, on the reverse strand, counting down.
TTCTCTCGTCCTTGCCGTAAGTATTTGCTGTAAACTTGATTGAGTCCGCATACTTTTCGGTTGTTACACCAGAAACTAAGAATTTCTTTAAGTTTTCATCAGCACCGGTTCCGCCTACTGCACGAACACCCTCTTCAGTTGCATCAATATCAACTTCCTGACCAACTATAACACCTGTGCCAAGAGTAATCTTAACATCGGGCATACTTGCCGCCTGACCAGCTTTCTGAATGTTAGCATTCTTAACAAGTTCGTCAATAGCAGCCTGATCATAAGCAGTTCCTGCGTTAAGGTTAATGGTAAGCTTCTTACCATCAGCGTCCCAAGCAGCATTTTCGCCGCCCTTACCGGAAGCGCCTGTTGTAAATGAAACCTCTACGCCCTTAATATTGGAAGTAAGAGTTGTTCCCTTTAAAGCGCCTGATGTAACGTGTGTACCGTATCTTGCGCCGTAAACGCCGGTATTGCCTGCGCCGCCGTCAAGAGAACCGTCGAGTAACTTCATCTCGTTGAACTCTGTGGATTCAGCGATTCTGTCGATTTCGCCCTTAAGAGCGTCAACTTCGAACTGGATCTGCTCTCTGTCGTCGTCGGTGTATGTACCGTTTGCAGACTGAACAGAAAGTTCTCTCATTCTCTGGAGAATGTCTTCAGTTTCCTGAAGTCCGCCTTCAGCTGTCTGGATAAGGCTGATAGCGTCGTTTGCGTTGTTGGTAGCCTGAGAAAGGCCGCGGATCTGAGAACGCATTTTTTCGGAAATTGCGAGGCCTGCTGCGTTATCAGCTGCACGGTTGATAGAATAACCTGTTGATAACTTTTCAGTGGACTTGCCAAGACCGGATACGTTTCTTGTCATTGCGTTGTTAGCGTTAAGAGCGCTAATGTTGTGCTGTACTACCATTCCCATAGTGTTCCTCCTTGATTCTTAAGTTACCGAAATCCGTTCGGTAACTCCTGTGGTTTTGGATAACCGCCTCTTGCGGAAATCCGCTTAATTAATTTGTGCTTTGCTTTGTTTCGGTTTAATTTGTTTTCGAAAACGTTTGTTTTAACCTTTACATCTGTTATATCGGCAAGGGGTCAAAAAACTTTAGCCTTTTTTTAAAAATTTTTATGAATTTTTTTACTTTGGTACTATTGCAGTAAAAGAAACCGCCCGCCTTGTGCAAATGCAACAAAACGGGCGTACTTCTTACTTGATAAGCTTACTGATTTCGGAAATTTCCGGGTCGGAGGGGTTGATTTTTTTGTATTCGTTTAGTGTGTGCAGGGCTGCCGCCATATTTCCCATTGAGATATAGCTTCGGATATTGCTCTTTACGGCTTCAGCCAGCTGTTCAAGCTCGGTTTTAGGTCTTACCCGCTCGTATTCGGCGGAAACGCCCTTCTGATACTCCGCAATTACCGCCGCCGTTTCGGGGCAGAGAGTAACAAGCCGCTTCATTTCCGAAAAGCATTCACGGTAATTACCACTTTTGCGTTCCTCGTATATTTTATCTGCAATTGCCGCAGGACGTATATCCCCGGGCAGCAGCTCCTCACTGAAATTGCCCGATTTTTCGCAGAAGCTTCTGCCTATATTGGCGTAAAGCTCGAAAAGCCTGTCTATTTCCGTATTTCCGCCCTTTTCCTTTATCACAATCGCCGCCTTCATAGCATAAACCAAAAAAGCTGCAGCGTCTGGCAGTTCGAAAAGCTCCGTAATATATTCCGCCTTATACTCTTCAATAGCGGAATGGAAATCCATTACCGTATTATAGCAGATACTTATGCAGCTTTTAATATCGGTATTTTCCAGCCGCATAAGCGGAACAAAGTCAATTTTTCCGGCTATTGCAATATAAAGCATTTCGGGGAAGTTTTCAAGTCCGTATTCCTGTGAAAATGAAATAAGGCTGTC
>JBJERK010000329.1:0-2073 GCA_051882255.1 Ruminiclostridium sp. | reverse complement strand
ACTTCCTCATATCTATTTTTGCTTAAATCCCGCCCCACTATCTCGTCGGCATCAATACCGAATTGCCTGTCCTGTTCGGGGAAATGGGAGGATAATGTTATTCTGCACCCGGGAGATATATTTCTCAGAAGCTCAATATCACATTTCACAGAGGCCTCCGAGCCGTGATTGTATGCGCCTCCGTGAGCATAAAGCAAATAATGGGTCATAATCTATCCGCCTTAAAGCACATATTTCTGCATCCAGTCTTTTTCGAAATCGCATATTTCAGAAGAGCCGAGAAGCGCCTCCCTGTCAGCTGAGAGAACAGACAGCATATAGTTAAGCTGCTTTCTGCAGTCCTGCAAATTAAACCTGTTGATTTTTTCTACCATGGATATCATAAAGGACAATTCAAAATATCTGAAAAGCCCTGCGCTTTCGGGAAATCTTTCCGAAAGCCATTCCGTGCGAATTCTGTAGCTTTCCAGATATTCGTCCAGTATCTGCGGAGTCAGCAGGGAATAATTCGTTGTCCAAGCCGAATTATTGTCGCTGTGGCGATAAAAGGTATACTTTGGCAGGCCGTGGTATGCAACACGCTTTGCGTTGGCTAACAGCCTGTACATAAGAGCAATATCATCAAAAACTCCATCTTCCGGGAAACGAAGATTTTCGGCGATATTGCGCCTGAACATCTTCGTAGGAAAGGCTACGTTATATTTTTTTCGTCTCATAAGCTCAAGAAGCGCCTCTTCGGCGGTCATAACCCGCTTTTCATCAAAAGCCTTGTCCGCAGCGCCGCAAATCGAAACATCTGCGCCGCTTTCTGTAAGAAGACTTAATAGAAATTCAAGGTAATCCGGCTCGGTAATGTCATCGTCGTCGATGAAAGTAATATATTCGCCCTTGGCTGCGTCAAGGGCAGTATTTCTTCCTGCGCCGATAGTTCCTTTTTCCCTGTGGATAACCCTTATCCGATTATCCTTTGCTGCATATTCTTCGGCGATATTTCCGCTTTTGTCTGATGAGCCGTTGTCTGCAATAATAAACTCAAAGTTCTTATAGGTCTGTGCAAGAATACATTCAATAGCCCGCCCCACCAGCTTTTCCCGATTATATGTAAGCATCAAAACAGAAATCATATATAGCTCCCTAATCTTCCCACACCTTCCAAGGCGCTTTTCCCGTATTCCATATCCCCTCGATTATCTTAAGGTCGCTTAGCGTATCCATGCATTTCCAGAAGCCGTCGTGGGTATAAACTCCAAGTCTGCCCTCGTGGACAAGCTGCTCAAAGGGAGCGTATTCAAGCGGCTCGTTCTTGCCCAGATAGTTGAACAAGTCCGGTTCTGCCACCATAAAACCAGCATTTATATATTTCCCCTTACCCTTTTCATTAAATGAGGTAATGGTTTTATCTTCATTAAAATCAACAACACCGAATCTGCCGGAGGGCTGGATTGCGGTAATAGTCACGGCTTTACCGGAATTATTATGCTGATTCAGCAGCGTGTTCAAATCAACGTTGCTTAATCCGTCGCCGTATGTGAGCATAAACCGTTCATTGTTAACATACTGCTGAATTCTCTTGATTCTGAGACCTGTCTGTACGTCAATACCGGTATCCACAAGAGTAATTTCCCAGTTTTCGGTTTTGCTTTTATGTATTTTTATATCATTTCCCTGCTCCGACATTTTAATAGTAATATCGGACTGCCTCATCCAGTAATTATAAAAGTATTCTTTAATAACATAGCCTTTATATCCGAGGCAAATAACAAATTCGTTAAAACCAAAAGAGGAATAGTATTTCATTATGTGCCAGAGCATAGGCATTCCGCCTATTGTTACCATAGGCTTCGGCAGAGCGTGGGTTTCCTCGGAAAGGCGGGTTCCGTATCCGCCTGCAAGAATTACAACCTTCATATCGGTATTCCTCCTTCGCCGTGTCCTTAAAATCATTATACGATAAATAAGCCCTTATGTCAACTTTTGTCGGCAAAAGCTTTGTCTGTTATAACTAAACCCCCGCTTGCGCGGGGGTTTGTTGTTAACTATTCAGCATTTCAAGCTGTTCTTAAGCTGCTTTGA
>JBJERK010000328.1:0-8108 GCA_051882255.1 Ruminiclostridium sp. | reverse complement strand
AACGTCACGGGGAGCAAGCTCCTTTCTCTCCGGCTCGTACTTCTGCATAAACCGCTCCTTATTGCCGTTAAGCAGATAGGCGCCCTCTCCACGTACTGCCTCAGAAACTAAGAAGCACTCCCTGTTCTTGCGGTCTGCAAATGCGGTGGGGTGGAACTGGATATAGCTTAAATGTTTGATTTCAGCGCCAAGATTGTAGGCAAATTGTATGCCGTCGCCTGTTGCAATTGCCGAATTTGTTGTAAAATCGTAAATTCTTCCTATTCCGCCTGTTGCAAGAATGATAGCTTTTGTTGTATAATAGTAGTACTTGTTATCATGAAAAACGTTGGCGTAAAAATTTTCTCCCTCTTTTTGCAGTCCTACAAGGTGACTGTTTTCGAGAATATCCACGTTTTCAAGCTTCTTTACGCTTTCAATAAGGCTGGTTACAATCTCATAGCCGGTGCTGTCCTTGTGGTGTGCGATACGGTGGCGGCAGTGCCCTCCCTCTAAGGTAAGGTCGATTGAGCCGTCCGGCTTTCTGTCGAACTCAACCCCGTATTTCAGCAGGTTCTTGACGTCTGTAGGTCCCTGCTCCACAAGAATTTTAAGGTTGTCCATATCGTTCTTGTAGCCGCCTGCAATAAGAGTATCCTTTATGTGCAGGTCGAAGTTGTCGTCCTTTTTGTCCATAACCGCAGCAACGCCGCCCTGAGCAAGTGCGGAATTGCAAAGGGTAAGCTCCTTTTTGGACAGCATAAGGATTTTAAGGTTCAGATTAAGGTTAAGGGCGGCGTACAGCCCCGAAACCCCCGAGCCTACTATTATTACGTCATATTTTTCAAATTCCATGATAACACCTCCGGAAAGGAATGATTTTATGAATTTAACCGAACAAAAGGATGAACGGATTATTGCGATAGCCGCCGCTATTGATACAGGCGAATATGATGTGGAAGCTTCGCTTGACGAGCTTACGGAGCTTGCAAGAACTGCCGACGCGGAAATTGCCGCAAGAGTAGTCCAGAAGCGCCCTTCCCCCGACGCCGCAACTGTTCTTGGTGAGGGAAAAATCGAGGAGCTTGCAGAACTGGCGCAAAGTCTTGAAGCAAAGCTTATAATCTTCGATACCGAGCTTACCGCCAGCGAAATCCGCAATATAGAGGACATTGTAAACGTAAGGGTAATCGACCGCACAATGCTTATCCTTGATATATTCGCTGCCCGTGCTGTTTCAAACGAGGGAAAGCTTCAGGTTGAGCTGGCTCAGCTTCGCTACCGTCTGCCCCGGCTTATGGGAATAGGCCGCTCCCTTTCCCGTCTTGGCGGCGGAATAGGAACGAGAGGCCCCGGCGAAAAGCAGCTTGAAACTGACAAGCGGCATATACGGCGGAGAATTGAAAAGCTTGAAAAGGATCTGGAAGAGCTTACCGCAAGGCGCTCTCTTTCAAGAAGCCGCCGCAAGAAGGACGGAGTACTTACCGCCGCAATCGTGGGCTATACAAATGCAGGAAAATCAACCCTGCTGAACGCTCTTACAAATGCGGGAGTGCTTGCTGAAAACAAGCTTTTCGCAACCCTTGACCTTACATCGAGAGCAATCGAGCTGCCCGACGGAAGAAGCCTTACGCTTATTGATACGGTAGGACTTATCCGCCGCCTGCCCCATCACCTTGTTGAAGCCTTCCGTTCAACCTTGGAAGAAGCAAGCTGTGCTGATATTATCCTGCACGTTTCGGATATTTCCGACCCCGAAGCCGCCGAAAAGGCGGAAACTACGCAAAGGATACTTGCTGAGCTGGGTTGTGGGGAAATTCCCGTTGTAAATATTCTGAACAAGTGCGACCTTGTGGATTACGATATTCCCGAAAACGAAAATACGGTTAAAATCTCCGCTGCAACAGGAGCGGGAATTGAAAGAATGTTAGAAGTAATCGCCGCAAATCTTCCCGAAAGCTCAAAGAGAATGAGCCTTCTTATTCCCTACGACAAGGCGGGCTTTTCCGCCGAAATACGAAAGGGCGGAAAGATTTTCAGCGAGGAATATACCGAAAACGGCATACTCACCGACGCACTTGTGGACATAACCCTTATAAAGCGGGCTGAGGAGTTCAGTCTAAGATAACCTCACAGCCGCCTACGGGACGGATTTTCAGAACGTGACAGCTGTCCTTTCCGAAAACCTTTTCCATTTCCATTTTGAACTGCTTTAAAAGCTCAACCGGCACGAATGCCTGAATAGTACCTGCAAAGCCGCCTCCGTGAACTCGTGAGGCGCCTTTTCTTTCGAGGGAATACTCTGCGATATTAAGACCTATGCTGAGTCCCTGATGAACAACGTCGGAGCAGGAGTAAACGTTCTGGAGATACTTGTAGGAGGAGTTTCCGCTTTCGTTGATTGAGTCGAGGAAAGCCTGGAAGTCGTTTCTTTTAAGTGCATTAACCAGCTTGTCCACCCTCTTGTTCTCCTCGAAGAAATGGAGTGAGCGAAGAACCGCCCTGTCGCCGAACTTTTCACGGAGAATGTTCATATTGAGGATAATATCCTGCTTGCATATCTGCCGCAGAACGGGAACGGAGAAGTATTCCGCAACCGCCTTCATTTCTGCGGGAATAGCAGCATAATCGGGAGTAAGGTCTGCATGGTCGCCCTTGGTGTCAACTATGCAGAGAACGTGACCGAAGCTGTCAAAATCAACAGTGATATTTTCAATAATCGGACTTTCCGTGTCCTTGAAATCAATAGCAACAAAGCCGCCAACGGAGGATGCCATCTGATCCATAAGTCCGCTGGGCTTTCCGAAATATACGTTTTCGGCAAACTGGGCTATCTGGGCGATTTTTACGGGATCAATCTTGCCGCAGTTGTAAATGTAGGAGAAAATCGTACCGATAAGTACCTCAAAAGCTGCGGAGGAAGAAAGTCCTGAGCCTTTAAGCACATTTGAAACGGTATAAGCCTTGAAGCCGCCGATTTTAAAGCCTCTCGATTTAAAGCCCTTTGCTACGCCTCTGAGCAGAGCAGTAGCGCCGTTCTTCTCGCTTTCAACAGGCTCAAGCTCATCAAGAAGAATCCTGTTTTCATCAAAGCCCTCGGACTTTATAACCGCAACAGGCTCCTCAAGCGGCTCAACTATCGCTATTACATCAAGGTCAACGCCTGCCGCAAGCACCTTTCCGCAGTTATGGTCGGTGTGGTTTCCGCCGATTTCCGTTCTTCCGGGAGCGGAGAAAACACGGATATTCTCTCCCGCTGAGGAAAAGTACTCCTTATAAGCCGCAATTGCGTTTTCGTAACGCTTTTTCTGGGCTTCAAGGGCTTCCTCCTTGTAAATATCGGCGAGCTTTACTAATTTGGGTTGAATTGCCATTTTTCTGTCCTTCCTTTTGTTTTTTTAAGGGCATTACTGCCTTATTCGTCATTAATCGTCGTATTTTTCCGTATAAAACATATGCTTTTCCCTTTTGCTGTGCGCCCGGACACTCAGAACAAGCCCTACCGCAAGATAAAGGGATATTACCGAAGTGCCGCCTGCACTTAAAAAGGGAAGCGGTATTCCTATTACGGGCATTACTGCCAGCGCCATACCTATATTTATAACCGAATGGGAAAAGAAAACCGCGAAAACGCCTACGCAGATGTACCTGCCTAAGTTATCCTTAGCCCCGCCCGCATCGGCAAGCAGCTTTATGCAAAGCGCCGCCAGCGCCGTTACCGCTGCAACGCAGCCCACAAAGCCCAGGGTCATACCTATATACGAAAAGATAAAGTCCGTATCAATTTCGGGAACGTAGGTGTATTTGTCGCTGCCGAAAATGCCGAGTCCTGTAAGCTGCCCCGAGCCGAGAGCCTTCTTTCCAAGCCACTGCTGATTGTAGATACCGAGGATTTCCGCCTGCTGCATTTCCGTATCGAAAAGCACCTGAAAGCGCTTGAGCTGATGAGGCTGCATAAGGTAATTCCATGCAGCATATCCAAGAGCGGGGACTGCCACCAAAGCGGCAAGCATATATTTCCATGAAATTCCCGCCGAAAACAGCATAAATGCAAAAATAAGGATAAATACAAGCGCCGAGCCGTCGTCTCCCTGCTTCATTATTATCGCCGCAGGCACAAGCCCGTGGATACAGAGCAAAAGTACATTAAGCGGCTCGTTTATGCGGCTTCCTACCTTGTGGAGATGAAGGGCAAAGGTCATTATAAAGGAGATTTTCAGAAGCTCCGAGGGCTGAAACTGGATAAAGCCCAGATTGAGCCAGCCTATATCGTCCGCCCCCTCAACGCCCCGACCGAGAGATGTGAACAACAATAATACCAGTATCAGCGAAACCGGGGCGTAGAGCCACCATATCCTTGCTATGAATTTATAGTCAATTCCCGCAAGCACAAGGGCTGCCCCAAGACCTAAAACCGTTGCAATAGTCTGGGTTTTCCACTGGCGGGAGGAAACGTAGTCGCTTATTTCGTTCATGTTAAGGGTGTAGAGCAGGAATATGCCGAAGCCGCTTATAAGAATGCACAACAGCAGCAGCGTCTTATCCAGACGCTTAAAATACTCCCATACTGCACCAAGAACCTTCTTCATAGAAATACCTGCTCAAAAAGATATACTTATATTATTATATACCAAAGTTCATATATTTGCAATATTTTCGTAAAAAAAACAAGCCCGCAGAATAACCGAAAAAAACTGCCCGCACAAGAGTTTTTTTGATATGAATTAAATTTCTATTTTGATATTGCATTTTTTCCGAATATGTGGTAAAATAGGATTGTTAATTAAAACACGAAAGGAAGTATACTCCAATGTTAGTTTCTGCAAAAGATATGCTGAACAAGGCTCGTGAGGGCAAGTACGCCGTAGGCCAGTTCAACATCAACAACCTTGAATGGACAAAGGCAATCCTTCTTACCGCTCAGGAATGCCAGTCCCCTGTTATCCTCGGCGTTTCCGAGGGCGCAGGCAAGTATATGTGCGGCTACAAGACCGTAGTCGGCATGGTTAAGGGCATGATTGAGGAGCTTAAGATTACAGTTCCCGTTGCTCTCCACCTTGACCACGGTACCTTTGAAGGCGCAAAGGCTTGCATCAACGCAGGCTTCTCCTCCGTAATGTTCGACGGCTCGCATTACCCCATTGAGGAAAACATCGCTAAGACAACCGCTCTTGTAAACACCTGTGAGGTTCTCGGTCTTTCTCTTGAGGCTGAGGTTGGCTCTATCGGCGGCGAAGAGGACGGCGTTATCGGCATGGGCGAATGTGCTGACCCCAACGAGTGCAAGATGATTGCAGACCTGGGCGTTACAATGCTTGCAGCAGGTATCGGCAACATTCACGGCAAGTACCCCGAAAACTGGGCAGGTCTTTCCTTTGAAACACTTGCAGCAGTAAAGGAAAAGGTTGGCGATATGCCCCTCGTACTCCACGGCGGTACAGGAATCCCCGCAGATATGATTAAGAAGGCAATCTCCCTCGGCGTTGCTAAGATTAACGTTAATACCGAGTGCCAGCTTGCATTCCAGGAAGCTACAAGAAAGTACGTTGAAGAGGGCAAGGACCTTCAGGGCAAGGGCTTCGACCCCAGAAAGCTTCTCGCTCCCGGCTTCGAGGCTATCAAGGCTACCGTTAAGGAAAAGATGGAGCTTTTCGGTTCTGTTGGTAAGGCTTAATCGGGTTTTAATGCAGAAAGTTTACCCCCGTATCGGTTGATACGGGGGTTGCTTGCGTTGAATTATTGAATATTGAAAAATTGCGGTGTGACGCTTTGCGGCGTTATTATAGGCGTAAAGCATAAAGGTCAATCATCCGTTCTCTTCCCGCAGTAAGGGCATACGTCTATGTTTCCCAGCTTAATGTTAAGCAGTTTGCCGCAATGGGGGCATCTCACCTTTAATATAAGCCAGACAAAGACGCCTATAATCATAATTAAGGAAATGCAGATTAACAGCGGATTAAGACCGTTTACGGGGTCGGCGGCTGTGGCTGAGTGAAAGCCCTTGTAAAACACAAAAAATCCGATGAATAAAACCACATATCCGATTATGCGATTGATTTTAGGGTTGTTCATATCAATTGCCTCAATATAAAAGCCGCTTCCGGCGCAAATCGGAAGCGGCTTTTGCCGGTTGCTGAAGTCTGTTAGTCTGCGTTCTTCATTCTCTCTCTGTAATCGTCGAGAATTGATTCGATAGTGTTGTAGTTTTCTTCTCTGAGCTGGGTGTACGAAACGCCTGCAAAGATAGGACCGTCAAGCAGGGAGGATTCGCCTGCGCCCTCAAAGAGGATTGCAAGGTCGCTGTTGAAGCCCTTGCAGTTGTCAAAGATAAAGTTGAACTTTCCGTTGTCGGGGGTTGTTATGTCTAAAAGTACGTCGTACTGTTCGTCGGAGTAGTAAGCGTTGAACTTTTCTCTTCTTGCAGTACCGCATTCGGGGCAGACTGTAAGGTCTTCGGTTTCGTGTTCAACGAAGCTGTACTGACATTCGCCGCATCTTGCGTAGTACTTTGTGGAGGAGTCAGTTGCGGTTTCCCTTGCCTCAGCTATGTTTTCGGGGTCGATAACCTCTTCTCTGTTGAGGGTAATCCAGTCGATAGCGCCCTTTACGTTCTTTGCTCCCGAGGGTACCATGTATCCGAAGGAGTCGTAAGCGATACTGTAGGTATCGGAGTTATCGTCTCTGGGGAAGGGAACGAATGCCATATCATAAGGAACATCGTTCTTGAAAAGGCTCTGGCAGGCGGAGGAGTAGGTCCAGGTAGGCTCCATTCCGAGGAACAGAAGGTTTCCGTCTACAAAAGCTGCGTCGGGAGCAACGTAGCCCTCGCCGGTAAGACCCTGCTTGCAGAGGTCTTCAACAAATTCCATGGCTCTCTGGACGTTTTCATTCTTAAGGTTGTTGATTATCTCGCCGTCCTTTACCTCGATAAGCTTTGTGCCTGTTGTGGCAACGAAGCTCATTGCGCTTACGCCGGTATAGCCCACATGCTCGGGCTTAGCGTCGCACCACTTGGTGATAATGTCCTTGAAGGCAGACCATGTCCATTCGCCGTTGTGGTAAAGCTCCATGGGGTCGGGCAGACCGTATTCCTGAAGTACAAGTCTGTTGTAGTTAAGAGCAAAGTTGCTTGTAAGCTTGTAGGGTATGTAGTAGTGCTTTCCGTTGTAGACGAACTGCTCGGCAATATCCTTCATACCTACCCAGGTTTCGCTGTCAAGGTCAATGTAGCTGTCAAGGGGAGTGTACATATTTCTGGACATTCCGTGGGGGAAGGACATCCACTCGTATCTCACTATATCGGGAGAAAGATCGGAGGCTACAAGGGTTCCCAGCTTTTCAAAGTAAGCTGCGCCCGAGGAGCAGATTTCCTGCTCAATAGTACCACCGTATCTTGATTCAAAAAGGTCTACCATATCCGAGTCCTGCTTTACAAGATCGTAATAAATAAGTACCTTGATAGTTCCTGTAGGCTGATTTTCGTCAATTGCTACTACCTCTGCTTCTTCCTGTACAACGTCTGCAGCGTTGGTTGTTGATTCGGCTGCGGTAGTGGTTGCGGCTGCGTCTGCGGTGCCCCGTGCGCTGTTTCCGCAGGAGGCTGTGCCAAGCGCTAAAGACGCAGCAATAAGGCTTGCCGCAATTCTTCTTTTCTTCATTTTTTTACCTGCCCTTTCTTATAAATAATTGATTGAAAACGCATACAATAATTGCAGCCGTTATTACAGCCGCTGTTTGCGTGTATACGTTTACATAAACTGTAAGTTTATTTTACCACAGTACAGGTACTTAGTCAATCGTCAAAAGTGTGATAAATGATATGCAGTTTTTGTATATTTTGTATATACGCCAAATAATGCCTTATAAATTGCTTTATTTTGGGCATATTGCTCCCTGCATATAAAAAATTTAAAAAAATTCAAAAAAGGTATTGACAATCGGGGAAAAAAGTGTTACATTATGTTTAGCACTCAGGAAGTAAGAGTGCTAACACTCGTGAAGAGCGACTGCTAACAGGGAAAAGCATAATGCCGACTGTAAAAGAGCAAATACCGCGAAAGGACTGATTGGAGAAGGGAAGGCAGAACGCTGAAAATACTTGAAACCGTTGTTGACGAGTATATCCGTAC
>JBJERK010000327.1:0-8119 GCA_051882255.1 Ruminiclostridium sp. | reverse complement strand
TGGGCTCGGGAATTTCTATGGGGCTTATGAGCAGTCTCGTTTCCCTGGGAACAGTAGTTTTACAGGGCGCAATCAACACCCTCGGCACAACCATAATTGTAGCACACGGTGCTGCCCGCAAAATTACCAGCATTTTCATGCTGCCCTTCGGAATTTTCGGAATGACTATGGCTACCTATTCGGGGCAGAACTACGGCGGCGGAAAATACGCCCGTATCCGTTCCGGGCTTAAGTGCGCCATGCTTATCTGCGGCGGCTGGACTCTTCTCGTAATTCTCGCAAGCTACACTATTTCGCCCTTTCTTGTGACTGCAATAACCGACACACAGAACCCCGAGGTTATAGAAAACGCCTCTCTTTATCTCAAAATCGACACGCTGCTATATATGGTGTGCGCCGCAATTGCCACTTTCAGAAACCTGCTTCAGGGTATCGGCGACCACCGCACCCCTCTCGTTTCCAGCTCAATCGAGCTTATCGGCAAAATCCTCGCCGCCAACCTCCTCGCCCCTCTTCTCGGATATATGGGTATTATCCTTACCGAGCCAATTGTATGGATTCTAATGGTTATCCCCCTTGTCTTTCAGGTACTCAGATTTTTCAAGAGTATTCCGAGAGAGGAAGAGAGTGTTTGAGAGGTTGAGAGAGAATTTGAGAGCTTTGAGCCAAGGGGGCTGCCCGCCCCCTTGACCCCCGGCAAGCGCAACGGCGCTTGACCCGATTAAAGCTTGATTGAAACTTTTGTTTTTAGTAATACAACCGCTGCACATTCACAATTTTTCTGAGTATGTTTTTCTCATCAGCAACGCTAACCTCTTTAAGCAATCTCTCCATAACAACACAGCCCACAAAACCCGTGAATGTGCACCCAATTTCACCCCATAAAACAAAAGCAGTAATCAAGCTTTCTGGGGTGGAGCGCCCGTGCGCTCCCGCCGGGGTGAAGGGGGCGGCGTTAGCCCCCTTCAAAACCATATTTTTCTCTCTCCTCTCTCTTATAATCTCTTTTCTCTACACACACCAAACCCCCGCCGAAGCCGGTGGGGGTTTATAGTACTATGCCGGTGACGAAGCGGGATTTCCAGTAGTCGTCGGTGATGTGGGCTTTCTTGACGGAGTCGCCGGGGGCGGGGGAGTAAATCATGACGCCGCCGCCAACGCAGATACCGCCGAACTCGGGAGCGCCGCCCGGTTCAGACGAAAAGTAGGCGATGCTGCCTCTTGCAAGCTCGCTGTATCCTGCGGCGGGCGCCCAGTCTACCTGCTCGCTTATAAGTCGGGGGAAGCTGATAAAGCCGTTCTGACGCATAACGTAGTAGATAAAGCCCGAATTGTCAAAGCCCTTAGGGTCTGCTCCGCCGAAAACGTAGGGGATTCCGAGAAGCGCCTCTGCCGAGGCGGCAATCTTTTCCCCGTACCCCTCGTCGGGCGGCGTGGAGGAAGCGCCGCTCTGAGAAGCTGTTTGCGGGGGCAGGGTTGCCGCAGGAGAGGTTTGTGCTGAAATCGGCGGCGCAGTTTCTTCCTCGGGTTCGCTTTTCCCGCCGCCGCAGGCTCCTGCAAAAAAAGCAAGGACTAAAATCAAGGGGATAAGTCGTTTCATTCGGTTTCGCCCCGCAAGCTCCCTACTAAACCGTCAGTATTCCGTTTCTTCCGATTTTGAGCAGAAGTATCTGTTCCTCTCTGCCTGTAACCGCATTGATATACACAAGCACGTTCTGTCCGTCGGCGGTGGTGCATTTAACCTCGTGGCAGAAAAGCTCGTTCTGACCGCTGGAGGGGATAACGCAAAGCCGGGAGTCGGTTACGTTAAGACTTTTTGAAACAAGGCTTATCGCCCTTTCCTCGGAAATTTTCGGCTGGGGCAGGTCGCGTACTGTATGGTTTGTGATATAGCCCCGCATATCAAAGGAAATAACCTCCCCGTTGTCCAGCGCTATTCCCACCTTAATCAAATCCGTGTAAAGGATAACGTCATTCTGCTCAGCTGCAAAGTTTACAATGCAGACTCCGCCGTTTATCTCGTAGTAGGTGTCCTCAATGTCGTGAACTCCCATTTTTTCAAGGAAATCCTCCGCAATATCCACCGCCTGCTCAGCAGTAATCGTCTGCTTGCCCACAGCCCTGCCCGAAAGCATATAGGAGAATATTCCGCCTGCCTTTGTTACCGCAATTGTGGTTTTACCGTCGGAGAAAACGTAGGAGGGCATTTTGCCCGACTCCTCGCCTGCGTCGGTAAGAGCGCCTGAGCCTGTAAGGGCTGCTGCCCTGCCCAAAGCCTCATCTCTCGTTATTTCCTTTACGTTCTTAAGCATTATGGGCTGCTTCTCCATAATGTGGTCTGAAAAGGGACCGTCATAGATAAGGGTAGGATAGCTGTTGTCGTTTGTGGCAAGGTCGCTGAAGCCATCGGTTACGGATACGGGAGTATCGGCGTTAAGGGAAGAGGCGGCGGAGTAGGCACGGTCAAAGGAAATCTCTCCGTTTTCAATCCTTTCCTCCACCTTCCACATACTGCCGCTTAGTTTAGAGGCATAGTCGTAAAGACTACGCATATTCTCGGTTTCCTCCGCAGTCAGCTGCTCTCCCTCGGCGCATTTGTCTGCAAGGGATTTTGAGTAGTTGCCCACCTGTGACAGGAAGCGGTAGGTTTCGCTTAAGTCAAGCTCGTCCACGGGAAGCTGGGAAAGGGCAGCCTTTGCGGTTGCTGCGTCGCTGCAAAGCTTACCCGAAAGGTTGGAGAGCATGGCTACGCTGTTGGTGTACATTCCTTTTTCAAGGTTGTTTTTTATGTTGTCAAGATTTAAGGAAAGCTCCTCGACTGCCCGCAGATAGCTGTTTTCAACGCTTATTCTGGCATTCCGGGCGTCCCGGTAATTAAGACCTGCAAGAATAAGCAAGGCTATTATAATTCCAATGGAAAAGCTTATTATTCTTACAAAGCCGCGTTTTGATATTGTCATTTGTTTATGCTCCTTTCTGTTTCTGACAATACTATTTTTGTGCAAATTTTTCATAATATACTATTTAACATTTTAACAATATGTGGTATAATAACCTCAGCCCCAAAATCCGCCTGCGGATTTTGAACCTGCTATCGCAGGTTTCTTGCTTCGCAAGCGGCTGAGAACATTTTTCCATCAAATCCTTTTGCCTTCGGCAAAAGACGGCTTCGCCGTATCGCCTGCGGCGATTTGATTTGTGGAATAATAACAATATCCGTTTTTAAAAAGACAATAAAGGAACGAATACAAATGATATATCTGGACAATTCAGCAACAACAAAGCCCTGTCCCGAAGCGGTAAAGGCGGTCTGCGAGAATATGCAGTCGAATTTCGGCAACGCTTCCTCTCTCCACCGAATGGGAATAGGGGCGGAAAAAGCGATAATCGCCGCAAAGCAGGCAATTCTTGAAAGGCTTTCTATGCAGGGTGAAATATACTTCACCTCAGGTGCAACCGAAAGCAACAACACCGTGCTTTTCGGAGTTCCGAAAGCCTACCGCCACAACGGGAAAAAGATAATTTCCTCAACCGTTGAGCACCCCAGCGTTGAAAATCCACTTAAAAAGCTTGAAGAAGCGGGTTACGAGGTTGTACGCATATCGCCTGTGGGCGAAAAGAGCTTTGAGCAGCGGGTTATTGACGCAGTAGACGAAAACACGCTGATGGTAAGTCTTATGTGGGTGAACAATGAGACAGGCTTTATTACCGACCTTGCGAAGGTTTACGCAGGCGTAAAGCGGAAAAATCCGAAGACTATTGTTCACTGCGACGGAGTTCAGGGCTTTTGCAAGCTGCCACCAAAAAATCTTAAGGCGGATTTTATAAGCCTTTCCGCCCACAAAATCCACGGTCCAAAGGGAATAGGCGCTCTTTTTGCGGCAAAGGGTATGCGCTTCACGCCTCTTCTTTACGGCGGCGGTCAACAGAAAAATCTCCGCTCGGGAACAGAGGCGGTTGACATAATCGCAGGCTTCGGCGCCGCAGTAAAAGCTTATCCCGACTGCTCCGAAAAATACGCAGAGCTTAATAAAACCCTTACCGATATGCTTTTATCCCTTTCGGGCATTACAATTAACAGCTTTAACAATGCAAAAAATATTCTCAATTTCTCCGTAAGCGGCGTTCGCAGCGAGATTATGCTGCATTTCCTCGAAGAGCGGGAAATCTACGTTTCCAGCGGCTCCGCCTGCTCCAAGGGCAAGGTCAGCCGTGTTCTTTCCCAGTTCGGCGTTTCCGACGCCAACGCCGACAGCGCCCTTCGTGTAAGCTTTTCACCCGAAACAACTATTGAGGATATAACAGCTCTGGCACAGGGGATTAAAGACGGGATTGAGAGATTCAGACGGGGCTGAGATTTTTTGAGAGACTTGAGATTTTGAGCCAAGGGGGCTGCCCGCCCCCAAAATAAATTCTTCCTCTTGAGGAGGTATGCGCCATAGCGCATACCGACGGGTTCAAAAATCGTAGATTTTTGAACATACCCCGGCAAGCGCGACGGCGCTTGACCCGTTTGAAGCTTGATTATTGCTTTTGTTTTATGGGGCGAATTTGGGTACACATTCACAGTCTTTGCGGGCTGATTTACTTTGGGTAGTTTGCGAAATGGGGTAAGTTACGATTATTGCTGTTCTTTAAAACTGTTCTGAACTCCCGCCCGCTTTGCGCGAAGCGGCTGAAAGTTTTTCGCCAGCCTTTTTTCAAAAAGGCTGAAAATCTAATTTCTCTCTAAATCTCTCTTCTCTCTTACAATCTCATCAAACAGGAGGTAACTTATGAAAATCTTAAAAAAAATAGCCGCAGCAGCGGCGGCGGTTGGAATAGGGCTGAGTATGGGCTCTTGCGGGAAGGCGCAGGAGCAGAGCTCCGATGGTGAACTGCGGGTTATAACCACGAATTTCCCGCCCTTTGACTTTGTGCGGCAGATAAGCGGCGGGGAGTGCGAGGTGGAAATGCTGCTGACGGGAGGACAGGACAGCCACTCCTACGAGCCTACTGCAAAGGACATAATCAGAATAAACGAGGCTGACCTTTTTATCTGTACCGGCGGAGAAAGCGACAGCTGGGTTGAGAAGATTGCGGATAGTCTGGACAGCGACCTTAAAATCCTTAAAATGATGGACTATGTTACGCCGATTGAGGTGCATGACCATGAGGAGGAACATTCTGAGGACGAACAGGAAGAACACGAGGAACATGGGGCGGAGTATGACGAGCATGTGTGGACTTCTCCGCTTAATGCAGTAAAGATTTCCGAGGCAATAACCGTGGCGCTTTGCGAGGCTGACGAGGAAAACGCAGAAAAATATAAGGCGGGGCTTGAAAGCTATAAGGCGGAGCTTAGCTTGCTGGATAAGGATATGCGGGCGGCGGCGGATAGCCTTACTAAACCCATGATTTTCGGCGACCGGTTCCCATTTGCCTACCTTGCAAGGGATTACGGAATTGAATATTATGCGGCTTTCAGCGGCTGCTCCTCGGAAACAGAACCCAGTGCCGCTAAAATGACTGAGCTTATCGACAGGGCAAAGGAAACGGGAGCAACGGCGGTCTACTACATTGAGTTTTCAACCGAAAAGGTGGCTAAAACCATAGCCGAAGCGGTTGGCGCAGAGACACGGCTTATGCACTCCTGCCATACACTTTCAACCGAGGATTTGAACAACGGAGAAACCTATATTTCGGTAATGCGGCGGAATATTGAGGCTATGAGAGAGTAAAAAAACAGCTATATTTCAGGCTGCCGAGAAGCCGCCAGATGCTAGGAAACCCCATAACGGCTAGGCTTTGTGCCTGCCGTTATGGGGTTGACGACGCAGATGGTGGTTTATCGACAGCCTGATTAATCCCAAACATCGGGGAAGAGCATATCCAGCTCCTTGATGTTCTTCTGGAGAACCTCCTCCTGCTCCTTTAACTCCGCCTTTCTCTTGGGTGTGATAAAGGTCTTGTTAAGCTCGGCTCTTACCTCAAGCAGAGTCTTTCTTAAAGGCTCTCTGCGGCGCTGGTACTGGAGCTTGCGCTCCTCCTTTGCCTGACGCTCGCGGCGCTGGCGCTCGATTGCTTCCTTTTCCTCACGCTCAGCCTTAAGGCGCTCATGCTCCTCGGCAATACGCTTCTTCTCGCCCTCGATACGGTCAACGATTGCTCCGTTAAGAGCCTCGTATCTCGCCTTCTGCTCGGGAGTTGCAAAACGCAGAGCCTTTATGTAGTTCTTGTCGTTTGTAATCGTCTGGGGCAGATTCGGGATTTCCTCCTCGCTCTTTAACTTGCACTCAGCAAGCAGCTTACCGATATAGGCTCTTGAATCCTCAATATCAATATCAAGAATCTTGTCAAAGTAGGTGTCTGCGGTTTCAAACTCGCCGTCCTCCAAGAACATATATGCTCTCTTTACAAGATTTTCCTTGTTTGCTGCGGTTGCAGTAACAATAGCGTCGGGAACTACTGCTGCTTCCTCAGGCTTTAGGATTGACTCAACCTTGTCGGAGATTTCTCTCATGAACTCATCGTCGGAGGTATCGAAAATATCGTCCGACCAGAGAAGCTCCTC
Organism: Ruminiclostridium sp.; assembly: GCA_051882255.1. Classification (GTDB taxonomy): domain Bacteria; phylum Bacillota; class Clostridia; order Oscillospirales; family Ruminococcaceae; genus Ruminiclostridium_E. The sequence goes on along the minus strand of JBJERK010000327.1, from coordinate 1,566 downwards.
GGGAAGCTGCTGGAAGGACATGGTATGAGCATTGAAAGCGGGGAAGAAGAGCTTGTCGCTTCCTTCCTTTGCTGCCTCCTCGCAGAAGGTGCGTACAACGTAGTTCATAAAGCTGTCGCCGCATTCCTCGGGGGTTCTGAAATCTGCAATAAGAATCTTAGACTTGCTGATTGCTGCTGAAATAAGAGCAGCCTTATCTATTTCGTCAGCTTCCTTTAAGCTTTCGGGAATATAGAATACGTCAAAGTTAAGGTTTTCGGAGAAGCGGATATAAAGCTTCTCTCCCTCAAGGTCGCTGTCTGCGCTTTCATCAAGACGGCTTAAAACGAAAACGCTGTATTCCTTGGCGTTTTCAACTGCGCCCTGAGCTGCAAGAACACATTCGTCGATTGCGGCTGCAAGATTTTCATAGTTCTGCTGGGTATCCTCTGTTGCATAATAAAGGGCGCGCTTATAGTTTTCGTCCTCCTTTACAGGCGGCAGACCTACGGGGTTGATGCGGCAGACGGGACGTCTTACGCTGCCTGCACGAACATAGCTGATACCGTAGCGGCAGAGCAGCATAGCCCAGTAAGCCTCGCTGTCCTCGGGGTTTTCCTCTATAAGCTCCGCAGCATAAGCGGCAGCCTTTTCAAAGTAATAATTATTGCGTAAATATGTAATTCTGTTCAGCCTTTTTATATCGGATTTCGGGTACATAGCCGAATTGCCGCAGCCTAAGCAGACTCCGTTTACTCCCTCCATATCGAGAGAAACTTCTCCGCCGCAGATTCCGCAGGCAAGTTTATTTTCATACATTATGCTTAACCTCCCTATTTGCTATTTAATATTTATGCTCAAATACACAAATATTATATAACAAAATGGTTACAATGTCAATGTTTTATGGAATTGTTTGTGAATTTTTTTTGAAATTTTTGCTTGTTTTTTTGCAGTAATTGACGCACCGCCGCAAAGCTGATAAATTTCAGGCTTTTATATCACCTGACTGCACCGATTTCGAAAAAGCCGTAAATAAGCTTTGCGGCGGAAAGGCTCAGGTTATTATGCCTGCTATCTGCTCCTTGCCTACTGCACCTACAAGAGTATCAGTAACCCTTCCGTTTTTAAAAACCATCATTGTGGGCACGCTTTGCACCCGATAACGGCGGGCAAGGTCGGGATTTTCGGAAACCTCGACCCTTGCGAACTTCGCCTTTCCCTCCAGCTCCCCGCTCAGGGTTTCAAGCAGGGGCGCCACCATTCGGCAGGGGCTGCACCACTCCGCATAAAAATCCACAAGCACCGGCAGAGAGCTTCCGGTTACCTCGGAAGCAAAATTTTTCTCGTTTACTGCAATTGTCGCCATTTTCATCACCCTTTCAGAAGTATTTTTCACCGATTAGGGGCGGTTATTCAATGGCAGGTTTAACGGGAAAATTTCGGATATTTGCAATAATTTTGTAAATATACATTTGAAATCGGGCGGTATTGCGTTTCTGAACGGAAAATGGTATTATACTAATAACCATTTTAAACTCAGGAAATCTTTGCAAAAATCCGGCACCGCTATCGTCGTCAAAGAAA
>JBJERK010000326.1:0-8128 GCA_051882255.1 Ruminiclostridium sp. | reverse complement strand
TGGCATCATGATTAACAGTCATGCGCTCTGCCGCATGACACGGCAGGCGCATAAATTTTCAGCACAATATCGTTCAAACCGCAGTATTCTCTCATAATATTTTAAACTTTATATGCTCATCCTTCCCCATTTTAAAACGCGTTCATTATTCCCAACATTTTATCAGATAACACCCTGCACATCAAAACACCATTTTCAAGCGCTGCCAACAAATTTCCGAAAAAAACTATATTTATATGCATCAGAACGCTTTTACGGCAAAAGATAATTTCAAAGTTACATCATACAACCACAAGACTGTTACCCACACGCTGCTTCGCCGGCTTCTTTGTTTTTTTGCAATCACAAGGGACAGCTCAATAATAGAATCAAAGCTGTGCTCCCGATTTATTATTTCAGTCATTTGTTCTCTTATTTCATCTGTAATTTTCATACTAACCCCCGAGTGTTTTCAAAAATCCCGCAAGCTATATACTTTCAGGCGATCTGCGTATTCTGCCAGGGCTGGGGCTTCGAAAACAGATAACCCTGTGAAAAGGATATGCCCATATCCTCAATGCTGCGCTGAATTTCTGAGTTTTCAACGTACTCCGCAACAACCTGGGTTTTCTGATTACTGCACCAGCCGCTTAAAATACTTACGAACTGCATACTCTTTTCATCATCGCAAATCATCCTTATAATTTCTCCGTCTATCTTCAGAAAATCTGCGTCAATACGCAGAATATGCATAAGATTTGAAAAGCCGCTGCCAAAATCGTCAATTGCGATTTTGGCTTTCTTTTCGTGGATTTTATCGGCGAACTGCTTTAAATAGCAGTAATCTGTAACCGCCTCGGTTTCCACCAGCTCGAACACGAAGTTTTCCGGGTGCACCGCCTTATCAAGATAGCCGAAAATTACTTTTATCATTTCACGGTCGTAAAGGTCCCGCACATTAAGATTTATGGACACCATTATATCGCTGTCAAGGAACATTTCCATCACCTTTTTAACCATTACAACCGACAGCATTTCATACAGATTATACTTTTTCGCCACGGGCAGGAATTTATCGGGATAGTATATCTTCCCATCCTTATCCGCTATCCGCATCAGGGATTCATACATTCCGAACCGCTTTTCGCTGTTGTCGTATATCCCTTGAAAATAGGGAATTACCCGCTCCTCGGCAAGAGCGTCACGGATTACCTGCAAAATATGTATCTCCTCCGTGGCGTCTAAAACGCTGTCCGAAATCTGCGAATATTTTACAAAGGAAATACCCCGTTCAGCGCCGAACTGGAGCGCTGTTTCCGCCTTGTGAAGCGGCTCCTTGTGGTTGCCCACAACTGCACACCGATAGGAAAGCTGCACATCTTCAAGTGTGATATTATTGAGAAAATCGAAAATTTCCCTTGCGATATTTTCAAATTCCTCCTCTGAAATCCCGTCGCCCGCCGCAATTAGCAGAGATAAGGCTTCGTAGCTGTAAATATGTATTTTCTTGTTGCAGTCGCTGCGCTTTTCAAGCTTTTCTGCAACCCTTGCGTAAACTTTTTTCAGCTCGTCGAATATCTCCTTCCTGCCCACAAAAAGCTTAAGCATTTTCTCATTTGTAAGGCTGTACATAGCAATTTTATCAAGCCCGGAATGTTCCCTGTCGTAAAGATAGCAGTACTGGTTATCAAGCCCCAGTGCCTCGTTGCGAAGAAGAGAATTTTTCATCTTGTCCCGCTGGCTTTCAAGCTGTTCGCTCAGCTGCCTGTTGGAGGAGGCAAGCAGATAATTTACAGCCTTCACATTGTTCTGCGCTATTACAGAGCCGTCTGTAAGGTCACGGCTGCGAAGGGGAATATGGGAATCCCTGTTCTCGGAAAGGCAGGCTATTGCAAAGGTGAAATTTGCATAGTAATTCTTATCGCCCTTGCAAATTATTTCGCCCGAAAGCAAAGCACCGCTTATGCTGGTTGAAGTGAACTGCTCCGTTTCCCACTTGGCGCAGCTATGCATAACAATCATTCTCGACTGACAATCATAGGCAAAAAGTATCTCCGACGGGTTCTTCTTTATATCATAATAAACTGTCCGCATTTCCTCCAGAGTCTTTTGGGGATTGAAATATCCTGAGTAGACAACCGAATCCTTCGGAAGCTGGCAGGACAGGCTCAGCCGCTCCTCCTTTTTATGCTCGTAGTCCACAAAAAACGGAAGCTTTAAGTCTGTTTCCCGGATTATCGGAAACAGCAGCGACAGGTCTGAATCCTTAGCAAGCTCGGTCTTGTCAAGAAACTGTGAATACCACTCCCCGCCGCTTTTTTCGTCAACCCTGAGAATGCGGTTTTTATGGGTTTTGGTTACCTTATAGCTTTGACCCGAGCTGTCCGCCCCGCAAACATAGTTTTCATACACAAAGAGATTATCCGAGGTTATAAATGCAGCAGCAACGGCGGAATTTGAAGCCCTGTCCCCCTCAAGCACAAAGGAGCTTCGCTTTTTGTCCTTGAAGCCTGCCGCTCCGCCAAGTATTTTTACTCCGGGAAGACGCTTATTCATAAGCTCCACCAGTCTTATTCCCTTTGTATAAGAAGCGGGAAGAAACAGCAGCATAAAGCCGTTTCTTCCCTTCACAAGCTTTTCGGACAGCTGACTGCAAAGCTCCTTTTCGCTGTCTGCACCTTCGGAATAAAAGGTCTCAGCGCTGCACCCGTCGAAGGCAGCAATAGACACAAGACAGGCTTCCTCTATAATTTTTCCGTCGCAGATTACTCCCGGAGCCGAGCAGCCGATAATGCCGGCATTCGGCAGAAATCCGCCTATTTCCTTTGCTAAAGCCGTTATTTCCTCCGAGGAATGTACCGAGCTGTGAATACGCACAAGAACCTGTTTTTCACGGTCTATTCCGATACCATTAAGAAAAATATTGAATCTCCGCTTGTCACGGTACAGATGATTATATACTTTCATTTACACTTCTCCCTTTATTCTTATTCAGGTATATTATACAGCAGGAGTGTAAATTGTAATACTTTGTTTTTGTTAAGAAAGAATAAAAATAATTTGCTGTAAACCGCAGCAGAAATGCGCCCATAGTTAATTGAGTACACCCTAATTATATCTTGGCAGTATATATAAACTCCCGGCACAATTATACTTTTCCCGGGTAAAAGCCGAAACTATAAGCAAGTAGATTTTTTTGTAAAGACAAAGCGCTTATTATTTCAAGCAGGCTGTTTATATTAATTTTACAAAAGCAGTATAGCACTCCTTACAAACAGGTGATAGAATATTCAAAGATTATAAAACAGAGGTTTGCTATGAAGATAAGGCTTAATGATATAACAAAATCCTATGGGAAGAAAAAGGTAATACAGCCCGTTTCCATTACAATCGACAGCGGAAGCTTTACAACGCTTCTCGGCCCCTCGGGCTGCGGAAAGACAACTCTTCTGCGTATGATTTCCGGGTTGGAAACCCCGGATTCGGGAGAGATATTTTTTGACGACAGATGTGTTTTTTCCTCCGAAAAAAGCATAAATATCCCTCCCGAAAAGCGTGGGCTTGGCTTCGTTTTTCAGGATTTCGCCCTCTGGCCTCACATGACTGTATTTGAAAATGTAGCCTTCGGACTAAGAGCCTCGCGACGTACCGAAAACCTTGATGAAAAGGTAAAAAAGGCTCTTAGGGCAGTCCGTCTTGATGATTTTGCAGCAAGATACCCGTCCCAGCTTTCGGGCGGTCAGCAGCAGAGGGTTGCCTTTGCAAGAGCAATTGTAATAGAGCCGGAATGTATTCTTTTTGACGAGCCGTTGTCTGCTCTTGACGCACTTCTGAGGGAAGAAATGCGTACAGAGCTTAAGGAGCTTATTTCAAGGCTTGGAATAACGGCGGTTTTTGTAACCCACGACCAGACGGAGGCTATGAGCATGAGCGATAAGATAGCTGTGCTTGACGGCGGCGTTATCAGTCAGTACGCTTCTCCAGAGGAAATATATTCAAAGCCCGCAACCCCCTTTGTTGCAAGATTTATCGGCTCATCAAACTGGGTTGACGAAAGAAAAATGTTCCGCCCCGAAAAGGCAAAGCTTTCCGCAGACTGTGATGCGGATAAGTTTACTGCCGAAGCTGTATCGGTGCAGTTTCTCGGCGAAAATTACCGTGTTCAGCTTAAATACGGCGAAAATCTCTGGACATTTCTATCAGCTGACAGAATGCAGGTGGGAACAAAGGTTTCCATTTACATAAAACAATCGGATATGATTACGTTCTGAACAAGAAAGGAAAAAACTATGAACAGAAAAAGAATTATGGCGGCAGTAACCGCAGCCCTTATGTGCTTTGGTATGTCTGCTTGCAGCGGACAGGAAAAGCCCGCAGAAACAACGGCAGGAACCACCACAACAACCGCCGCAGCAGCCACAAAAACCGAAGCTGAAACTACTGCACAAAAAGAGGAAAGCAAAACGGAAGAAACCACGGCAGCGGAGAACAGCCCCGCTCTCAGCGGAAAGGTTACAGTATATATGCCCTCTCCCGCAGGTCTTGCAGACAAGCTTGCAGCAGGCTTTCAGGAGAAAACAGGCGTGACGGTTGAAACCTTTCAGGGCACTACGGGAGAAATTCTCGCCCGCCTTGAAGCGGAGGAAGCAAACCCCGTTGCAGACGTTGTAATTCTCGCCTCCTGGTCCGACGGGCTTTCAATGAAGGCTGACGGAAAGCTTATGTCCTATGTTCCACAGTATGCCGATGAAATTGTTGAGGGCTGGATTGACAGCGACAACACGCTGTTCGGATACAGCGCTTCCGCAGTCGGCGTTATCTACAACACCACCGTTATCCCCACTCTTTCCGCCGACTGGAGCGAGCTTGCAGACGGTCAGTACAAGGACCTTCTTGCAATCCCCGACCCGGAAAAATCCGGCGCCTGCAAGGACTTTGTGGCAGGCTTTGTGAACAAGTACGGCTGGGAGGCATTCGAGGGAATGGCGGCAAACGGAATGATTGTTCCCGGCGCTAACAAGGCTGCACTTGAAGCGGTAACAACCGGAGAAGTGGGCGCTCTTGTGGCAGGAGTTGACTACAACGCTTATTCCTCTATTGCAAAGGGCGAGCCTCTTGCAATCTACTATCCCGCAGGCGGCACGGTAGTAAATCCCCGACCTGCTATGATAATGAATACTGCTCCAAACGCAGATAATGCAAAGGCTTTTATCGACTATCTTTTCTCCGATGAAGCGCAGCAGCTTGTTGCAGAGGCTTATCTTCTCCCCGGCAGAAGCACGGTAAAATGCAGCGGAAGAACAAACCTTGAGGACATTCCGCAGATTGAATGCGACTGGAATAAGATGATGGAAATAGCCTCTGAATCAGCGGCGAAAATCAACGAAATCTGCAAATAAGGGAGCGGCTTATGACTCGTATCAGAAAAAATTTCCCGCTTATAATAATTTTCTCGGTGCTGTTTTTTCTGGTTGTCTGTCCGTTGCTGATGATATTTGCCAAGGCGGTCATAAGAGATGGCCGCCTTGATATTATGTCTGCATTGGAAACGCTGGCAGAAACCGAAAACGCACAGATGATATTCAATTCCCTGCTGCTGGGGCTGCTGGTGGTTGTTGTTTCAACAATAATCGCTGCGCCCCTTGCCTACCTTTTCTCACGCACACGCTTTGCAAGATACCGCTTTTTTGACATTATTTTTATGATACCATTTATGACACCGCCCTATATCGCCTCAATGGGCTGGATTCTTTTTATGCAGAAGCGGGGACTTTTGCAGCAGCTTATTCCCGGGGCGGCAGGAAGCGAAAACTGGTTTTTTACTCTTGGCGGTCTGGTTATTGTTATGAGCCTGCACGTTTTCCCATTTATGCTGACAATACTGAAAAACGCTATGCTCAACATTCCTTCAAGCCTTGAGGAATCGGGAGCAGTTTTCGGGGCAGGCTTTGCAGGCAGAATGAGGCGGATATTCCTGCCTCTTATAAGCGGAAATTACGCTATCGGAGCGCTGCTTGTATTCGTTAAGACTATTGCGGAGTACGGAACTCCTGCAACTCTCGGAAAAAGGATAGGCTTCTATGTATTTACAACCGAAATTCACCGCTATGCAACCGTTGCGCCCATAGATTTCGGTAAATCGGCGGCTCTTGCCTCGGTGCTTGTGGGGATATGCCTTATTATGTGGTTTTTGCAGAACTACATAACCAACCGTCACAGCTATAATCTTGTGGGAGGAAAGGGTAATGCACAAAGAGAAACAAAGCTCAATACTCCCGCCAAAATCATAAGCTGGATTTATATTGCGGTGGTACTGATTTTGTCGATAGGCGTTCCCTATTTTTCCGTAATTTCAACCTCGCTGATTAAGCTGAGAGGTTTCGGACTTCAGGCGGGCAATTTCACATTTCAGCATTACATAGACCTTTTTACCGAAAATGAAAAGGGCATAAAAGCCCTCGGAAACAGCTTTTTCCTTGCCCTGAGCGCAGCAACAATCTGCGCCGTTTTAGGTACGCTTATAGTTATTTTCGTCCGAAAATCCCGCTCAAAGCTTGGAAAAGCAGTTGAGGTAACGGGAATGCTGCCGGAAATGCTGCCGGGAATTGTAATTGTAATCGGAATAATGCTGTTCTGGAATCAGATTTACAATATCCTGCCCCTGTATAACACCCTTGGAATAATGATTGTGGCTTATGTGGCGCTGTTTTTACCCTATACGATACAATATGTCAGCTCCTCCTTTACCCAGATTTCGGGCAATCTCGAAGCTGCGGCGCAGGTTTTCGGCGGAAAACCTCTGTATATTCTGCGGCGGGTTACTCTGCCGCTGATAATGAAGGGAGTTCTGACGGGCTGGACAATGACCTTTATTATTTCATTCAGAGAGCTTGTTACGGCAAGCCTTATTGCGCCGCCAAATACCCTTGTGGTTTCAACCTTTATTGTAAGGGAGTTTGAGCAGGGCAGCGTTTCGGTAGGTATGGCTATGGCGGTGCTTTGCGTTCTGTTTACAACCACATCTCTGCTTATTCTGAACAGGATTATAGACAAAGGAAAAGGGCATAAATATGAAGCTTAAAATTGCAGGCGGCTGCGGCGAGCACGGAAGAAACTGTTTTCTTGTTGATTTGGGGCAGGAGGTTTTTATGGTGGACTGCGGGATAATGGCGGACAGCGGTAATCCCTTTCCCCGCCTTTCGCAAAAGGAAATCCGCAGGGTTTCATACCTTTTTCTCACCCATTCACACCTCGACCACACAGGAGCGCTGCCTTGGCTGTACGAAAACGGCTTTACGGGCTGGATAATAGCGGCAGAGAGTACCCTTGAACAGCTGCCCTTTCCGCTTAAAAAAGCGGTATCCCTTGAAAGCATCTGCAAAAAAAATTCGGGGGATATAGGCGGCATAAAATTTGAATACGGAAGAACAGGTCACTGCGTAGGAAGCGTGTGGTATCATTTCAGCTTTCTCGACAAATCAATTCTCTTTTCGGGAGATTATACCGAACAGGCACAGGTATATTACTGTGACAGAATAAGGGACAGAAAAGCGGATATTGCCGTTATTGACTGCGCCTACGGGTATGATAAAAAAAGCTTTTCCGACTATTGCGAGGATATAATTTCCGAGGTGCAGCGACTGCACAAAAAGTACGGAACAGTATTTTTTCCCGTACCGAAATATGGGAGAGGAATTGAGCTGCTTAAGCTTATAAACGAAAATCTCCCACTGCTTTCCTGCTGCGGAGACGAGCATTTTATCTCACAGCTTGAGGATATGAAAAATCGGGACTACTGGTGCAGGAATTCCGATTTATCCGCAGCTTTTTATGAAACCGCAGAAAAATGCCACATAATTTTCATAAGCGACCCGCAGCTTAAATCCGAAAAGGCAAAGGCAATAGCGGGAAGAATTATAAATGACGGCGGCTGCGGAATAATGACGGGAACGGTTGAAAACGGCTCCTTCAGCCACAAGCTTATGCAGTCGGGAAAAATGAATTTCGCAAGGTATCCCGTTCATCAATGCCTTACCGAATTCAGATTTTTAGCAGAGAATAACCGATTCAGACAAATTATCCCTTATCATTCCTGTGAAATCGACAGCGCTTCTGCCGCTGATTTATTTCTGCCTTAAGGCAACGGGCG
>JBJERK010000325.1:0-2097 GCA_051882255.1 Ruminiclostridium sp. | reverse complement strand
GAAAATCTCATCAACAAACTCCTTATCAAGAGCATTGACGCCGCCTTCGCCCTGTATGTATTCAAACATAACAGCGCATACGGTATCATCGCACTTTGCCCGCAAATCCTCAATATCATTTGCATTAACGTAGATAAAGCCTTCGGTGAAAGGGAAGAAGTAGTTGTGGAAAACCTCCTGACCTGTTGCGGCAAGGGTAGTTATTGTTCTGCCGTGGAAGGAGTTCACAAGGGTAATTATGTTGTGTCTGCCCTCGCCATACTTGTCAAAGCTGTATTTTCTTGCAATCTTGATTGCACATTCGTTTGCTTCCGCACCCGAATTTCCGAAAAACATCTTTTCCATTCCGGTTGCTTCAGCCAGCTTTGCCGCAAAATCAGCCTGCACCTTAGTATAATAATAATTGGAGGTGTGCTGAATTTTCTTTACCTGGGTGCATACGGCTTCAACCCAGTCCTCGTTGCAGTAGCCGAGGGAGTTTGTGCCGATACCGCTTCCGAAGTCGATATATTTCTTGCCGTTCTCGTCTGTTGCCTCTTCGCCGCAGCCGCTTTCCATTACAAGCGGGTATCTGCCGTAGGTGCCCATAACGTGGCTGTTGAATTTTTCTATCGTTTCCATATCTTTTTTCCGTTTCTATATAATCATTGTTCCTGCGCCCTCGTTGGTGAGCAGCTCGATAAGAATTGAGTGGGGAATACGTCCGTCAATAATATTCGCCTGCTTTACTCCTCGGCGTACCGCCTCAACGCAGCAGTCAATTTTCGGTATCATTCCGCCCGAAATAACGCCCTGCTTTTTAAGGTAGGGAACCTCGCTTACGCCAACTGTGGGAATAAGTGTGCTTTCGTCGTTCTTGTCGTTGAGCAGTCCAACTATATCCGTCATAAGAATAATACTTTCCGCCTTAAGCTCAGCCGCAATTCTTGCCGCAGCAGTGTCTGCATTAATATTGTAGACAGTACCGTCTGCGCTGCTTGCAACGGTTGAAATTACGGGGATATAGCCGTTATTGAGAGCGTCGTTTATAACCGTCGGGTCAATCTTTGTGATTTCGCCAACAAGTCCAAGCTCGGGGTCAAGCTGTTTTGCTTCAATCATGTGGCTGTCAATGCCGGAAAGACCGATTGCCTTACCGTTGTGGCGATGTAAGAGCTCTACCAAATCCTTGTTAAGCTTTCCGCAGAGAACCATCTGCACGATTTCTACGGTCTCCTTATCGGTATAGCGAAGGCCGTTTACAAATTTGCTTTCCTTGCCCACCTTTTTAAGCATAGCGTTAATCTCAGGACCGCCGCCGTGCACAAGCACAATCTTCATACCAACGGTGCTGAGCAGGACTATATCCGACATAACTGCCTGCTTCAGGGACTCGTTGGTCATAGCGTTTCCGCCGTATTTTACCACAACAACCTTGTTGTTGTACTTCTGGATATAGGGAAGAGCGTCGCTTAAAATTCTTGCTCTTGTGTCATTTTCAATGTGTATCATTTTTCTGCCCTCTCAGCTTCTGTAATCGCCGTTGATTTTAACGTAATTGTAGGTAAGGTCGCAGCCCCATGCGGTTGCAGAAGCGCTTCCGCTGCCGATTGAAACGTCAATTGTGATTTCGTCCTCAAGCAGAACCTTCTTTGCCTCTTCTTCTGAGAAATCTATGCCGGCGCCGTTAGCGCAAACGTCAATTTTGCCCGCCTTGGAGGAAAGGGAAACGAAAACCTTGTTAATGTCAAAATCAGCCTCAGCATAGCCTACTGCACAAAGAATACGTCCCCAGTTAGCGTCAGCGCCGAACATAGCGCACTTGAAAAGGGGAGAGCGGATAACGCTCTTGGCTACTATTATTGCAGTATCAATGTCGGAAGCGCCTGTAACGTTACATTCAAGCAGCTTTGTAGCGCCCTCTCCGTCCTTTGCCAGCATACGGGTCATATTCATCATAACTGCGAACAGAGCCTTCTTGAACTCCTCAAAATCAGCTCCCTCGGCAGTTATTTCAGCATTTCCCGCAAGTCCGTTTGCCATAACAGCAACCATATCGTTTGTTGAGGTGTCGCCGTCGATTGAAAGGCAGTTATAGGTAATCTTTACTACCTCGGA
>JBJERK010000324.1:0-2097 GCA_051882255.1 Ruminiclostridium sp. | reverse complement strand
TAATGATATAATATGAATTGCGCCTGTAAATAAAGAAGAAATTTATAGAAACAGGAATAATGGCGCATTGTCTTTTTGTGTAGAATAAGGAGTTTTTATGGCGAATAGCACTGTAAAGGATATGACTACGGGAAATCCCGTAAGGCTTATCCTCGGATTTGCTGTACCTATGCTGTTCGGTCTGCTTTTTCAGCAGTTCTACAGCATGGTTGACACGGTTATTGTAGGAAACTGGATTGGAATTGACGCTTTAGCGGCGGTAGGTTCTACCGGGTCTATAAACTTTATGGTTATAGGCTTCTGTATGGGGGTTTGCAGCGGCTTTACAATCCCTGTTGCCCAGCGCTTCGGCTCAAAGGATTACGATGGTCTTCGTAAATTCGTGGGCAGCGCAATATGGACAGCTGCGGCTATGGCGGCGGTTATGACTGTTCTTGTATGCGTTTTCTGTCGGGATATTCTTGTCCTTATGCGTACTCCGGCGGAGATAATTGATAAGGCTTACAGCTACATATTTGTAATCTTCCTCGGAATACCCGTAACCTATCTTTACAACCTTGTTTCGGGAATTATAAGAGCACTCGGCGACAGCAGAACTCCCGTATATTTTCTTGTGCTGTCGGCGCTTATAAATATAGGGCTTGATATTCTTTCGGTGGCAGTACTCGGAATGGGAGTAGAAGGACCCGCCTGGGCGACTGTAATTTCTCAGGCGATTTCGGGAATACTCTGCCTTATATACATGAAGCGGAAGTTTGAAATACTGCACCTGAGTAAAGAGGACAGAAAACCGGATAAGCATTGCATTAAAATCCTGCTTTCGGTTGGGCTTCCTATGGGCTTTCAGTATTCAATTACCGCAATAGGCAGCGTTGTTCTCCAAAGCTCGGTAAATACCCTCGGCTCTGCATATATTGCGGCGGTTACCTCGGCTATGAAGGTAAGTATGCTGTTCTGCTGCGTTTTTGACGCTCTGGGCGCTACTATGGCTACCTATGCGGGGCAGAATGCAGGAGCGGAGAAAACCGACAGGATAACAAAGGGTATGCTCTGGGCCAACGTTATCGGTATCATTTTCAGCGTAATTGCCTGTGTTGTTCTGATTTTCTTCGGCAGAGATATTGTGAGCCTGTTTATGGAGGGGGACGAAAAGCTTATCCTTGACTCTGCCCACCAGCTTCTTATTGTGAACAGCAGCTTTTACACATTTCTTACCCTTGTAAACGTGGTGCGTTTTTGTATTCAGGGCATGGGTTACAGCACATTTGCGGTATTTGCGGGGGTATGCGAGATGATAGCCCGCTCAGCGGTGGGCTTCGGGCTTGTTCCTTTGTTCGGCTTCAATGCGGTATGCTTTGCAAATCCACTTGCATGGATTGCGGCGGATTTATTCCTTGTGCCCGCATACATATTCTGCCTTAAAAGGCTTAAGAGAACTATTGAGCGGAACAAGACGGTAGAGGCGTTGAAGGAAAGCTTCGAAGCCGGACGATAATTAAGATTAAGTGAGGACGTAATTCTTGAGAGTGCATTTTTTTAAAGGCTTATATCACGGAATACCGATTGCTCTCGGCTACCTTTCCGTTTCCTTTGGCTTTGGCATTATGGCAGTAAAGGCGGGGCTTTCGATTTTAGCGGCGGTTGGAATTTCCGTTACAAACCTTACCTCCGCAGGACAGGCGGCAGGTGTGGCAATAATAGCGGCGGGAGGCTCCTATATCGAAATGGCGCTTACTCAGCTTGTAATAAATATCCGCTATTCACTGATGGGGCTTTCTCTTTCACAAAGGCTTGACAAAAGCTTTACAACGCCACACAGGCTTTTAGCCTCCTTTGGAATTACGGACGAGATATTTGCGGTTGCTTCCGCTCAGCCGGGGAAAGTTACGCCCTGGTATATGTACGGGCTGATACTTATTTCCTTCCTTGGCTGGAGCGGCGGTACGCTGCTGGGAGCGGCGGCAGGGCAGTTTCTGCCCGCAGAAATTACCGACGCTATGGGAATTGTGCTTTACGGAATGTTCTTAGCGATAATAATACCGCCTGCACGAAAAGAGAAAAGCGTTCTTACGGCAGTAATCATAGCTGCGCTTTTCA
>JBJERK010000323.1:0-2105 GCA_051882255.1 Ruminiclostridium sp. | reverse complement strand
AAAAGGTTTTCAGCCGCTTTATGCTCAGCAAAAAGAATTCGGCCTTAGAAAATACTCTTCTTTGTGCGGCAATCTCTCTGGCGGGTTCATTCATATTCTTCGAGCGCAGTAATTCCATGGTAGACGCAGCCCGTACCTTTGTTACGATTCTTATCTTTGTTACCTGGGCAGTATGCGGATTTTCAAGCGGTAAGAATAAGAGAATAGGCTTTGCAATATTCGGCGGCGCCTACTGGCTTGTTCCTTACCTGTATATGCTGTTTTATAGCAGCAGAGACAATGTGCGGGGCTATTCAAAGTGGCTTTCCCTTCTTAATAAAACAGCAGATTTGCTGTTCAACAAGCCCTTTGAGGCAGCAGCGGAGGATATGCATACAGAAATATGGATGCTCGTTGTTACCCTTGTTATTGTAACCGGCTCTGCATATTTTATCGGTATGAATCTTCATTCAATTTACGAGTCAAGGGTTGATATTTCCACTCAAAGCACGAAAAATGCCGGAAATATTGAAAATGACGAAAAGGACAATATAGGCGAAAACAGCGAAAATTACGGGAATAACGAAAAATACGATAACGATTATAACGAAGACAGCGACGAAAACGACGGCGACTTCGGATATTCCGACTGATTAACGGTAATAATCCGCTTTTGCGGCTTATTATATAAATTTTGGTGAAAGGAGGATAACTGAAATGAAGAAGTTTAACGGCAAGCTCCTTGTTAGTGGATTACTTACAGCGGCTATGGTTTCTTTCGCTTCTGTTTCTGCTTTCGCTGCAGACTATGCGGTTGACCCCGGATATGATAAACCCGAAAAGGTTACAGAAGAAGCAGGCACAACTCCTGAGAATCCTACAAGTGTTGTAACTGATGATACTATCAAGGAAGTACTCAAGTCTGACGAACCCGTAGTTTATATCGAATCCGATAAGGCTACTGTTAAGGAGGATGCAATCGGTGAAATCGCTAAGGGCGACAAGCCTGTTACCTTCGAGGCAGACGAGTACTCTGTAACAATTGACCCCGCTGATATCGAGGAAGTTAAGCCCATCAATCTTGCAATGGATATCGAGGTTTACGATGAAGGCGATTACGAAGATGCTGAAAGTGCTGCAATCGTGATCACTCCTGCTCAGAAGGGCGACTTCGGTATGACAGTCACTGTTACAATTCCCGCTGCAAGCGTAAAGAAGCTGAATACAAAGGCTTTATTAGTTTACTACGTTTCTGACGACGGAGAGTATACATTACTTGAAGACGTTGTAACCGTAAACGCTGACGGCTCTGTTTCTATTTCTATTTCTCACGCTTCCAGCTATCTCATTACCGACGAAGAAATTTTGTTCGATAATGATGAAGACGATGACGATGTTGCAGTAGACGATGACGCAGATGATGCAGCAGACGACGATGACGATATGGTTGAAGACGGCGCAGCTGACAACAACCCCGGCACCGGCGTTGCTTGCACCGCAGCAGCTCTTGCAGCTGTTTCTGCGGCAGCAGTTGCTGTAGCAGCTAAGAAGAGAAAGTAATTTCCCTTTCTTAAAAAAGGCACCGAAGAGAAATCTTCGGTGTTCTTTTTTTGTGATTTGCCTTTAGGCAACACCGCACAATTAACGGCTAACGCCTTTATCATCCACTTGCTTGCATATTTTACGTCATACTGCACAAAAACTCCTTGAAAGGCGACAGCCTTCCTGCGTCGTTTTTATACAGTCTGACGAAAAATCTGACGGCGCAATTGGACGATAATAATTATGCGGTATTGCCTTTACTTTTTCGGGCAAAAATGATATAATGTAAAAAAAGCTATCAAAGAAAGGCATAATTATGATTTGCAGCACTATCAGCGAACTCATTGAATACGGAATTAAAAACTCACTCATTGAGGAAATCGACAGCATTTATGTCCGCAATACTCTTATGGATACTCTTGGGGTTTACGCCTGGGAGGAGCAGGACTGCCAAAAGAAAAACCGCAGTATAGACGAAATTCTGGGTGATCTGGTGGACTACGCCTGTGAAAAGGGGATTATACGGGACTCCGGGGCTTCAAGGGACTTGTTCGACACAAGGCTTATGGGGCTTCTTACCCCTC
>JBJERK010000322.1:0-2106 GCA_051882255.1 Ruminiclostridium sp. | reverse complement strand
TGGGAGAGGGTGAAATTACCGCCGTACCCTTCTTCATAACGTTGTCAACATGGTTTCCGTCTACTCCTGCCGTCTGGAAGGAGAGGGTATCCTTAGCGGAATCGTATGTAACTCCCATGACAAGATTCTTGTCAGCGTCGTAGCACTCAAAGCCGTTTGACTTTACCTGAATCGAGTAGGAAAAGCTTACGGTAGCTGATGTAATTGTGAAGGTGTTGTCTGTTACAGTTGCGTTCATAGCTAAGAAAGCAGGGTCAACGCCGTTCATTTCAGCAAGCTCAGCTAAGGTTTTTCCGCCTGCCGTATCAAGGGTCCGGTTGCCCTTAACCTTGCTCATATCAAGGCCGCAGGAAGCGCAGCAGATTACAATAGCGGCAGTAAGTACAAATGCCGCAATTTTTTGATAGTGTTCTTCATTGTAAAATACTCCTTAAAATTTTTCTGCGAGAAATCGCTTTTAACAATATACACTATCGGTAAAATTTGTCATCACCCAAATGGGTGAAATGATACGGCTGAAATGTTTTTTGATATAATTCTCAAAAACAGCGCAGTTTTATGCCGGTATTTCTATATCGGTAGCTTCTGTCGGGATATTGAAATTGAAAAATCGGTGTTCTATACTTATTATTGATAATAATGCAGTTCCGATTAAGAGGATAAGGGAGTGTTGCAGTGAGTGCATATATAAGGCCTGTAGCAGCATTCAGAAAGCTTGAAGCGGCGAGAATGACCAATCAGAATGTATACATATACGGAGCAACAGGTTTCGGAAAGACCGAGCTTATAAAGCAATTCCTGCAAAACGACAAATATATATACATATCCTGTGGGCAGAACAGCTGTGACTTATCCCCTGTTCCCGAAAACAACAAGCGTACAATGAGCTTAAAAGCTGCAAAAATACCGTTAAGGGCTCAAAGCAAAGGGAGGCGATATGCCAGATAGCATATCTTGACGCAGCACTGCCCGTAAGAGGAAACGTAAATATTCTTCAGCTTATAAAGGACTGCTATATCCTTCTTTCGGAAAAGTCACTTTCCGCTCCCGAATTCTCGGTTACAAGCAACCTGCCCTCTCTTATGAACGGCGGTAAGGATTTCTGCGAATGGAGTAAGCATGACAGAGAAATAGCGGCAACAGCAGGAAATATCGTATGCACATTTCTCGGAAAATACGGAAAAGGTCTTGTTAACGCCGCTCTGGCGGAAAGTTTTTATGAAAAGGCGGCGTGCCCTATGAGATAATTTCTCTTGTGTCAAGGGCAAGACTTGAAGCGGAAACGGGAGGAAAAACCGAGCTGCGCTTTGCCGCAACCGCAACTCTTATCAGGCAGTATATCAGCAACGGCGATATAGAGGGCGCTAAGGAGCTTCTTAATTCCTTTGAGGCAGCAGTCCATGAGGAAGGGCTTCATAAGCTGTTTCCGAATATAAAGGCTATGAAATGCCGTCTTGCGCTTTATTCAAACGATATGGACGCAGTTAAGGAATGGATGAAGGTTGCTCCGGATATAAACAGCGGGTTTATTGCCCTTGAGCGCTATCGGTATCTCACGAAAATACGCTGCTATATTGCTTATGAGCAATATGAAGCCATAAAGTATTATGCGGAAAAATGCGGCAGAAAGTATATCAATATGGAGCTCGGAATACTTACCGCTATAATTAGTGTGTACTCAATAACTGTCCGCAGGACAGTTACCCCCTCAAAGCCTGAAAAACAGGCTTTGAGCTGGCGAAAAAGCGCACTTTTTGCGCTTTTTCGCCGTACACACTACTTAATGTCAAGCTCATTTCGTCCTAAAGGACGAACTAAGCAGACATTAATTATGTATAAAAGAAACCTCCAATGGGAAGAGGACTTTATCGTGACGCTGAAGAAAATCTGTGAATACAGATTTGTACCGATTATCGCCAGAGAGGGAGCAACTGTATATGAAATACTTAAGGAATGTGCCGATAAATGCAGCAAAAACTAAAAAATCAACAAGGAATGATTTAAGCGTATAACGGAGGAAGCAGGAAAGATAACAAGATTCTATCCGCTATATCTCATACTAAAAACCATTTAAACTCAGGAAATCTTTGCAAAAATCCGGCACCG
>JBJERK010000321.1:0-8225 GCA_051882255.1 Ruminiclostridium sp. | reverse complement strand
CGCCCTTTTCTTCCTTCATCTTGTCGATAAGCTGTTCAAAATACTTCTTACCAACTTCCATAACTACATCGGAGAACATCTGGATGAATCTTCTGTAGGAGTCATATACGAATCTCTCGAACTTAGGATCAGGGTTGCCTGCGATCATAGCAGCAACAACTTCGTCGTTAAGACCAAGGTTAAGGATAGTATCCATCATACCCGGCATAGAAGCTCTTGCACCGGAACGAACAGAAACAAGAAGCGGGTTCTTAAGGTCGCCGAACTTCTTTCCGTTTTCCTTTTCCATCCAGGCAACGCCTTCCATTGCCTGCGCCATAATTTCATCGTTGATCTTACGGCCGTCTTCATAATACTGTGTGCATGCTTCTGTTGTGATTGTGAAACCCTGAGGAACGGGGAGACCGATCTCTGTCATTTCAGCAAGGTTTGCGCCCTTACCACCGAGTAAGTTACGCATAGTCATGTTACCTTCTTTAAAGGTATAGACCCATTTTTTAGCCATTGGATTATTCCTCCTGATATAATTTTGGTTTGGCAGACTTGTCCATACACTCTGTATATACCGTGGCACAATTAACAACCGGTATACAAAATGCTGTCCACTCTGCATAACATATATATTATAGCAGATTTCCCCGCAGATTTCCAGTATTTTTAAAGAATTTTTTTGATTTTTTCTAAAATTTTTCGTATTTTTTGCAGTACTGCTGAAATCCGGCTCCGACGTCATTTAAAAACAGCAGTACCGCAGGGGTTTTAAGCCTCCCTGCGGTACTGCGTTCTGTATATTATCTCCTTTATTCTCTGAAAATGCTGCAAAGCTCTGAGGTTTCCTTAATTCCGTTCTTTCCGTTTATAAGAACCTCGCCCCAGTCCGCCGAAAGAGACTCCCCTTTCCAGTCCTTCGCAATATCAAGGTATTCTACCCCGCCGCCGTTTCCCTTCCAGGACCAGCCCAGGTAGCCTACCTTCTTTTCGGTGCAGTAGTCCATAATATACTGCTCATCAACGTCCCCGTCGCTGTGGTTGTAGCCGAACTCGCCGATAACAAGGCAAAGCCCCTTATCCAGCGCTCCGTCTATATTCCTTCTGATTTTTCCCTTTGAGCCGCCTGCCGAGCCGTACATGTGAATTGAAAACATTGTATTTCTAAGCTCGTCCGCCTCAAAAATCTGCTTTCCGTAGTCGGCAACGCTCTGCCCGTACTGTCCCCAGCCTGCGCTGTCCACCATAATAGTATTCTTTATTCCTGCCTCGCGGATTTTCGGGATAACCGAAACGTAAGCCTGCGCCCATGCTTCTCCGCCCCATTGTCCGTACCACTCGTTGGCGATATTGAGAATAACGCTGTCCTCGTTTCCGATAAGAGCGTCCTTTATTTCAATCCAGTAATCGGTAATCCCATCAAGCACCGCCGGGTCGTCCTTACCTGTGCCGTCATGCACCTCAAGAATAGTAACAAGCTTGTTCTCCTTGCAAAGCTCAACAATGTCAACCACCTCGTCAACTGTATCCTTCTGCCACTGGTAACCGTTTGAAAGCACAATTCTTACGGTATTTGCTCCTGTTTCTGCAATAGCGGGAACCGCCGTTTCGGTGTCCTTTTTAAACCAGGTGTGTGCGTGATTAATGCCCCGCATTATGAACTCCTCGCCGTTAGCGTCAAGCAGAGTATTCCCGCTTACGGTAAAGCCCTTGTAGTCCTGCTCAATGGGCTTCTCCTCCGCAGAAGTAAATGCTTCCTTATCCTTGCCGCAGCCCGACATTACCGATACTGCCGCAAGAAAAGCGGCAACAATTTTCTTCATATCCATTTTCATTCCGTCCTTTCCGAAATGCCATACCTGCTGTAACCGCCTTTATCAATAACACTCCGCAATATTTGGAAAGGTTACGCTTAAAGGAATTTTTTGGCAGTATTCACATATCCGTTACTGCATTTTTATAGGAAATAGCTATATGACAGGGCGCAAAAATCACTGCTGTCACTATCAGCGGAACAGATAAAAGCATTACCCCACTGAACAAAAACAGCACCGAGGGTATTATCGAAAGCGCCAGCGCCCGAAAAAGGCTGTTTTTCCTGAAACAGATTATCCAGATTGCGCAGTAGGCAATCAGCAGCCCAATATCAACCCCGAGATAAACCGCAAGCGCTCCCTCGAACAGCCAACCGAAGCAAAGCGGCGGAATGTTCACTATCATAAAAGCCATACAGCCGAACCGCCCCACCTGTTCAAGGGCTTCAACCGCCTTGTTGTTCCATTTGTTCTCAAAGCCGTCCCTGCATCTGACTGCAAAAACAATATTCGGTAACATAATAACCGCAATAAAGCATAAGCCGTAAATATTGAACCAATCCATAAAACCACCCTCCTGTCCGTTGAACAAAACATTCAAAGCCGCTTCCGAACCGGTCAGAAGCGGCTTGAATTTATCAGAGCTTACTGAATTTTATTCAGCTTTTCAACAAGAATTTCCTGCAAGGAAGCATAGTAAAGGGGAAAAAGAGCGTCCGCACAGCCAAGCACGAACATATTGCGGTTGTTTATCGCCGCAAGCTCGTGCCCGTAGGTATAAATCCAGCAGCGGAACCACTCTGTATCAAAGGCAGGCTCCGGCTTTTTCGTCTTGACAAGCCACGCCATGGACTTAAAGCTTTCCTCCACAATTCCGTCCGGATTTGCAAAGCCTATATCCTCAAGATTGTCGTAAATCTGCTTAAGCTGATTGTCCTTTATAAGGCTCTCCGCCGCGTATTTTCTAATAAAGGGCAGGCGGATTGCGAAGCAGTAGCGGATAATAGACAGCACCTCTTCGTAGCCCTTTGAAGCCATTTCCCCTATCCTGTTCGGGTCAAGGCTAAGCCCGAGATTCTTGAAGCACTCGCTGTCGGTTATGTTGCTCAGCCCGATTTTGAAAATGTCCTTGACATTTATGTTGTAAAATTCGCTTTCGGTAATAAGATAGCAGTACCTTACCGCATTGAACAGCGAAGCGGAGGTATCGTCAATAATCTCAACAATTTCCTGTAATATATCCTCGTTTGCCAATAAAATCACCTTTCAACGGTTCCGTATGTAAGCTTTTCGTAATCCTCAACAGGCATAGGCCTTGCAAAGTAGAAGCCCTGAGCCATATTGCAGCCCAGCTTATGAAGCAGAGCCGCCTGTTCCTTTGTCTCAATTCCCTCGCAGATTGTAGAGATATTAAGGGAGGAGGCAAGGGATACAACACAGCCGATTATGCGGCTTGCATTTTCGTTCTCGTCTGCACCCTCGGTAAGGAAGGAACGGTCGATTTTAAGAACGTCAACAGGCAGGTCCTTAAGCATATTGAGGGAGGAATAGCCCGTGCCGAAGTCGTCGATTGAAACGTGGAAGCCGTGCTCCTTGATCTTTGCGAATACTGCAGCAAGAATATCAATATTCTCGTAAGCTGCGCTTTCGGTTATCTCAAGCTCGAAGTACTTTGTTTCAATCTCGTATTTCTGGCACATCGCCTCAAGGTCTTCAACAAAGGTCTTGTTGCGAAGATGAAGCCTTGACATATTTACCGAAATAATCTTAGGCTCGCAGCCCAGACTCTTCCACTTCTTCTGAAGCTTGCAGACCTCCTCGAACATATAGTAGTCCAGCTTCATAACAAAGCCGTTCTTCTCGAAAATCGGGATAAAATCCCCGGGAGGAACTATGCTTCCGTCGTGATTCCAGCGCACCAGAGCCTCAGCTCCCGCAACTGTATCCGGGTCGTTAAGGTTGACCTTAGGCTGGAGGTAAACTATAAACTCCCGCTTTTCAAGAGCGTCCTCCATTATGTTTTCAATGGATCTTTCAAGCCTTATCTTCTGAATCATAGAGTTGTCAAAGAAAGCAAATTTACTTTCCTTGATATTCTTGATAGTGCTTCTTGCAAGGTCGGAACGGTCAGCCGCAGCCCGCACCTTGAGCCTGTGGTCGATAATCAGATAAATACCGATGGAAACGTACATCTTGAAGGAGGTAATCTGATAATCAACGTCTGTTATTATGTTGTTTGCAATATCAATAAGCTCATTGGCGTTCTGATACTCCGCAAGTATGTAGAAAAGGTCGCCGGAGGTTCTTGCGAAAATATCCGTGTCCTTGATATTGCGCTTAAGAATATCGGCAAGCTGCTTTAAAATCTCGTTTCCGCCGTCGTAGCCCAGAGAGTCGTTTATCGCCTTGAAGTTGTCTATATCAACGGATATAAAGGCATAGCTCGAACCCGTGTTCTTCATCATAACCTCGTACTGCTCCTTGAAGCTGTTCCAGGAGGAGAAGCCCGTTATTCTGTCAACATAGAAATTCTTATCCGCCTCGTCAATAATTCCGGTTACTCTTCTGTTGACGCGGGCTAAATTAAGTGTAAGGAATACGGTTACAACTATAAGTATAATAACAACTGCAATAATAAGGCTTACGGTAAGATTGATAAGTCCGCCGTAAGCGGAGGTAATGGTATCTGCGGGAACAATCGAAATAAGCGACCAGTTCCCCGCTGCAAGGGAAACGCAGCTGACCACGCAGTCAGTGCCGTTGATTTTTATAACCTCGTTATCGGAAACGTTGCTGCGGCTCAGCCAGTAGTTGAACCTGTTGCGGTCCGACTCGGAAGCCACGTCAAGCAGGTTATCCGACTTGCTGAGATTTATGGCAGGATTATCGGAGGCGTAAATAATATCTCCGTCGTCTGCCACAAGAAAATAACAGTTATTTACTCCGCCCATATCAACCACAGTTATTTTGTTCATTGAAAAGGGCTCTGCGGCAGCAGAAAGAACGCCGATTATCTCGCCGTTTTCGTCGCGGACGGGAACTGTGTAAATATCCGAATCAAGCCCCGAAAAGTCGCTTACCGTGTCGGGAACTATACTTTCCTTTCCTTCAAGACCGCTCTGGGTAAAGCCCCGGTGGGAAACGTTTTTCTGCATTCCAAGGTCGTTTACGCAGACTCCGTCGCTTCTTGTAAAGCCGATATTGCGGAAAATGCCCTTCTGCACACATTCACGCAGTATAACGACAACCCTTTCATCATCCATTTCAAGAGCGTCATGGAATCTTAAGGCGTAGCTCTCCAGAGCGATTCGTCTTGTTATAAAATAGGTATCCGCGGAATTTCCCGTACCCTTTGTGGCAGCAAGTGCGATGCCAAGAGAGGTATTCTCTACGGATTTCCTCGAAACAACAGAGTAAATTGCAGTGGTCGCAATTACAGCTATGATAAGTACGGCTGAAATCACGGCGCTGAAAATAGCGGAGGAGCTGAATATTGATTTTTTTGCAGTATTTTTAGCATTTTTGGCCATTAAGCTCTCCTCCTTACCTTTTGTACATTTTATACATACTTATTTTAATATTTCCAAGCATATTCTATATTATATAACATCAAGCCGATTTTTTCAATAGCAAAACGGGTAATTTGGCATTATGCTGTAATATCCGGAAAAAATTTGTGCATAAAACATACAGCGCCTGCAATAAAGAACTGTCCGGTTTGGGCTTTATAATCCTGCTCATAAGCCGCTTTGTAGATTTTCTATAACTACTTTTAACAGCAAATCCGACATATTTATCTGCATTTTGTTGCAAATGCACAAAACTTTGGCTCATATTTCTACACTCATTTTTGTTTATTCACAAAAAAACAGTAGATTTTTCGGTTGAAATAGTGTATAATTGTACACAAGGCTGAAAACGGCTTCCGGTCAGAACATCAAAGCTCCGGGATAAAGCCGCCTGCCTTAAGAAAACTCATGGGGGTTACTTATGAAAACTTACAAATGCAAAAATATCAGGAACATAGCCCTGGCAGGACACGGCGGAAGCGGTAAAACAACCCTTGCCGAAGCGCTTATGTACTTAAGCGGCGGAATTGACAGAATGGGAAGGATTGCCGACGGAAATACCGTCTGCGACTACGACGCCGACGAAATCAAAAGAAAAGTTTCTCTTAATACAGCTCTTGCCTACGCAGAGTGGAAGGACGTTAAAATAAATATTGTGGACACTCCCGGTCAGTTCGACTTTATCGGCGGAATGTACGAGGGCATAAGAGCCACCGAAAGCGTTATCATCACCCTTCCCGCCAAGGACGGCGTTCAGGTTGGCACAATCAAGGCTTACAAGGAAGCAAGAAAGCAGAAGAAGGCAACCATGTTCGTTGTTACCAAAATGGAGGAAGAAAACTCCAGCTTCTACAAGTGCCTTGAGGAGCTTAAAACAAGCTTTGGCCCCTCTATCTGCCCGATTATGGTTCCCTTCGACAAGTACGGAACTGTTGAAAGCTACATAAATCTTCTTGAAATGAAGGCGTACAAGTACGAAAACGGAAAGGCTACCGAGGTTCCCATGCCTGCCTCCGAAAACCGCTTAAAGGGTCTGAGGGCAGCTATGGCTGAGGCTATCGCTGAAACCGACGAGGAGCTTATGATGAAGTTCTTCGAGAACGAGGGCGAGGACTTTACCGAGGCGGAAATCATAAAGGGACTCCACGACGGCGTTGACCAGGGTATCATTACCCCCGTTGTATGCTGCTCCGCAGAAACTCTTGCCGCAGTTGACAAGCTGCTTGATACCATTATATATATGCTCCCCTCTCCCGACGAGCGCAAGGACGAGCAGGTTGACTACGACGAAGGAAAGCCCCTGTCCGCTTATGTGTTCAAGACTGTTGCAGACCCCTTTGTGGGCAAGATGAGCTATGTAAAGATAGTTACCGGCGTTCTTACTGCAAAGGTTGATATGGTAAACGCAGCTACCGGAGAGCCGGAAAAGTTCGGTAAGATGCTTGCTCTTAAGGGTAAGAAGCAGGAGGAAATGATTGAGGCCTATGCCGGAGACATTATCGCTCTCACAAAGCTTAATGCCAACACAGGCGATACCCTTTGCGACTCATCAAATGTATTCTCTCTGCCCCGCACTGAATTCCCCGTGCCCTGCTACTTCAAGGCAGTCAAGGCAAAGGACAAGAACGACGAGGGTAAGATAAGCGCTGCAATCAGACGACTTCTTGAAGAGGATCGCACCTTAAGCTACGAGCATAACCACGAAACCCACCAGCGTATTATCGGCGGTCTCGGCGAGCAGCACATTGACGCAGCGGTAACAAAGCTCAAGAACAAATTCGGCGTTGACGTAGTTCTTGCAGACCCGCTTATCGCTTACCGTGAAACAATCCGCAAGAAGGTTTCCGTTGAAGGCAAGCACAAGAAGCAGTCCGGCGGTCACGGTCAGTACGGTCACGTTAAAATTGAGTTTGAACCCCACGAGGGCGACGGACTTCTTTTTGAGGAAAGAGTATTCGGCGGAAGCGTTCCGAAGAACTTCTTCCCTGCAGTTGAAAAGGGACTTCAGGAAAGCATTGTTCACGGCGTTCTTGCAGGCTACCCCGTTGTACGCTTAAAGGCAACCCTTTTTGATGGCTCATACCACCCTGTTGACAGCTCCGAGCAGGCGTTCAAGATGGCGGCTCACCTTGCTTACAAGGCAGGACTTGCACAGGCTTCTCCCTGTCTCCTTGAACCGATACAGCTGCTTAAGATTACCGTTCCCGATGAAAACACCGGCGACGTTATGGGTATTGTAAACAAGCGCAGAGGCGCAGTTCTGGGAATGAACCCCACCGAGCCGGGAATGACAGAGGTTGACGCTGAGCTTCCTATGGCTGAAACAGGCGACCTTGCTACGGTTATCCGCCAGCTTTCAAAGGGTATGGGCTATTTCACAATGGAATTTGCCCGCTACGAGCAGCTCCCCTCCAACCTTGAGGCAGACGTTATAGCAAACGCTCCCAAGTACGGCGAATACGAGGGCTGATTGAAATAATTGCAGAATAAGGGCTGCTGCAGCGTATGCTGCAACAGCCCTTTTTATGTGAGAGAAAAGAGAAACAGAGAGAAAAAGATTTTCAGCCCTTTTGTAAGAAGGGACCGCAGCAAGCTGCGCGGAAAACTTTCAGCCGCTTCGCGCAAAGCGGGAGACAATAGCAAACATCAGCGGACATAAGCTGTAACCCGTTACTATTCCCATTAGCGAATTTATCAAAAACAATTCTCCCACAAAAACCGTGAATGTGCATTTAAAGCTGCCTCACAAGCAAATGCAGTAATCAAGCTTCTTGGGGTGGAGCGCCCTTGCGCTCCCCGGGGGTATGTTCAAAAATCTACGATTTTTGAACCCGTCGGTATGCGCTATGGCGCA
>JBJERK010000320.1:0-8235 GCA_051882255.1 Ruminiclostridium sp. | reverse complement strand
TACGGTCTTGAAAAGCTCGGCGCTACCGTTATCCCCAGCTCCTCCGGAAATACGGAAAAGCAGGTTATGCTGATGAAGGACTTTGGTACAACCGCCCTTGTTGCAACTCCCTCTTATGCACTAAGAATAGGCGAGGTTATTGAGGAAATGGGAATTGCTCCCGAGGATATAAAGCTGCGTCTCGGTCTTTTCGGCTCAGAGGGCTGCACTCCCGAAATGAGAGCCCAGATTGAAAGCAAGCTCCACCTTTTCGCAACCGACAACTACGGCATGAGCGAGCTTATAGGCCCCGGAGTTTCGGGAGAATGTACCGAGCGGTGCGGTATGCATTTCTGCGAGGACCACTTCCTGCCCGAAATAATAAACCCCGAAACAGGCGAGGTTCTCCCCGAGGGCGAGAACGGCGAGCTTGTTATTACGACCCTCAGCAAGGAGGCTTTGCCGGTACTGCGCTACCGTACCCGTGACCTTACAAGCATTACTTACGAGCCCTGCAAGTGCGGAAGAACAACGGCGAGAATGATGAAGCCTACGGGAAGAACGGACGATATGCTGAAAATCCGCGGCGTTAACGTATTCCCCTCACAGATTGAGAGCGTGCTTATGGTTATCCCCGAAATTGCGCCCTACTATCAGCTTGTTGTTGGCAGAGAGGGCTCGGCGGATACCCTTGAGGTAAGAGTTGAGATTGCGGACGCAGGACTGCTTGACAGCTACGCTAATCTTGAAGCCCTCCGGAAAAAGGTAAACCACAATCTTAAGACGGTGCTTGGAATTGATACAAAGGTTTCTCTTGTCGAGCCTAAGTCTATTGAGAGAACAGCAGGCAAGGCAAAGAGGATTATTGATAACAGACCTAAGGAAAGCGCAACGTTTTCTGTCGCTAAGTAAGAGGCGTATACATAGAAAACCGACGGAACGAGTCCGTCGGTTTTTTGTGTTCTTCGTAGTCTTGCAAAGCCCTTTGGGCTTTGCAGGGCGCCGCCCGCCCTTCGGGCGGCATTGGCGGCGGCGAAGCCGCCGAAAGTGCGCGCCCGAAGGGCGCGCACCACGGCTGCCTTCGGCAGCCGCAAAACCGCCGCCGCATTTATGCGGCGGCGGTTTTTTGCACCCGCTTCAGCGGGCGCACGTTATCCCTCGGGAAAAACCGTTATTACTCCAACTCAAACGCTCCCGTATAAAGCTGATAATACTTGCCCTTTTCCGCAATCAGCTTCTCGTGGCTGCCCTTTTCTATAATCCTGCCCTGTTCAAGCACCATTATAACGTCGGAGTTCTGAACAGTTGAAAGCCTGTGGGCGATAACGAAAACCGTCCTGCCCTTCATAAGGCTGTCCATACCCTTCTGTACAAGGGCTTCCGTTCTTGTATCAATACTTGAAGTCGCCTCGTCAAGTATCATAACCGGCGGGTCCTCAACCGCTGCCCTTGCAATCGAAATAAGCTGCCGCTGACCCTGGGACAGCTGTGCGCCGTTTTCGGTGAGCATGGTGTTGTAGCCATCGGGAAGTCTGCGGATAAAGTCGTCTGCGTTAGCAAGCCTTGCTGCCGCATAAACCTCCTCGTCAGTAGCGTCAAGCTTACCGTAACGGATATTCTCCATAACCGTTCCCGTAAACAGGTTGATGTCCTGTAAAACAACGCCAAGAGAGCTTCTAAGGTCTGATTTCTTGATTTTGTTGATATTTATTCCGTCGTAGCGTATCTTTCCGTCTGCAATATCATAAAAACGGTTGATAAGGTTGGTAATAGTAGTCTTGCCTGCGCCGGTAGAGCCTACAAAGGCTACCTTCTGTCCCGGTTCTGCATAAAGAGAAATGTCGTGCAGTACTATTTTTTCCGGATTATAGCCGAAGTCTACCTCGTTCATGGTAACGTTGCCCGTAACCCTTGTGTAGGTAACGGTGCCGTCGCTGTGTGGGTGCTTCCACGCCCATACCCCTGTGCGCTCCTCGGTTTCGGTAAGAGTTCCGTCAGCGCCAAGTCTTGCATTTACAAGAGTAACATATCCGCTGTCCTCCTCGTGCTTCTCGTCGATAAGGGCGAAGATACGCTTTGCGCCTGCAAGCGCCATGATAATGAAGTTAAGCTGCTGTGAAATCTGGTTTATGGGCATTGTGAAGTTCTTGGACAGCTGCAAGAACGCCGCAACTCCGCCTAAGGTAAGCCCGCCTACTCCGTAAACCGCAAGAACGCCGCCGATAACCGCAATAAGCGCATACTGGAGATGTCCAAGGTTTCCGTTTACAGGTCCCATTATGTTTGCAAAGGTGTTGGCTTCCCTTGCGTTAACGCAAAGCTCATCGTTGATGCGGTCGAAGTCCTCCTTTGTCTTCTCCTCGTGGCAGAAAACCTTTACTACCTTCTGACCGTTAATCATTTCCTCGATATAGCCGTTAACCTCTGCGATAGAATTCTGCTGAGCAACGAAGTATTTTCCGCTCTTTCCTGCAATCTTACCCGAAATAAGCATCATAACCACAACGGAAACAATAACGAAAATCGTAAGATAAATGCTTGTGGCGCACATGGCGATAAACACGGAAACGATAGTTATTACCGAAGAAAACGCCTGTGGAATACTCTGTGAAAGCATCTGACGCAGCGTATCAATATCGTTTGTGTAATGGCTCATTATATCGCCGTGAGTATGTGTGTCGAAATATTTTATGGGCAGGTACTGCATATTCTCGAACATTTCGTCTCTTATGGACTTCTGAACGCCCTGAGAAATAGTAACCATTATACGGTTATATGCAAAGCCCGCAACAATTCCCACAAGATATACAACCGCCATTATGCCCAGCACCTTTAAAAGGGGCGTGAATACAGGGTTTTCCGTGCCTATCATGGGAGTTATATAGTCGTCGATAAGTGTCTGCAAAAACAGAGAGCTTACAACTCCTGCAAGAGCATTAAGAATAATACATACAAGAACAAGGAAGAACTGTAATTTATAGTC
Organism: Ruminiclostridium sp.; assembly: GCA_051882255.1. Lineage (GTDB taxonomy): Bacteria > Bacillota > Clostridia > Oscillospirales > Ruminococcaceae > Ruminiclostridium_E. The sequence goes on along the minus strand of JBJERK010000320.1, from coordinate 5,273 downwards.
CTTGAAGATATATCCGAGCAGCCGCTTTATAGTCGCTCCGTCAGGCTTTCCCATAGGTCCCATAGCTCTCGGACCGCCGGGTCCGCCGTGCTTTATTACGCCAACAGGCTTTTTAGCTTCAGCCATTATTCCTCTCCCCCTTTCTGCTGTGAATAGAATACCTCGCGGTAGATTTCGTTGCTTTCCATAAGCTCCTTATGGCTTCCGACAGCGTTAATTTTTCCGCCCTCCATGACAATTATCTTGTCAGCGTCCATAACCGAAGAAATTCTCTGGGCGATTATGAACTTTGTGGTATCTGGGATTTCCTCGAGAAATGCCCGTCTTATGGAAGCGTCGGTTGCGGTATCTACTGCGCTTGTTGAGTCGTCAAGTATAAGAATTTTCGGCTTTTTGAGCAGGGCTCTTGCTATACAGAGTCTTTGCTTCTGTCCGCCTGAAACGTTTGTGCCTCCCTGCTCAATATGGGTGTCGTACTTATCCGGGAAGCCCTCGATAAAGGAGTCTGCCTGTGCAAGCTTACAGGCGTGTACAAGCTCCTCGTCTGTAGCCTCGGGATTGCCCCAGCGGAGATTTTCCTTGATACTGCCCGAAAAGAGAACGTTCTTTTGCAGTACCATCGCTACCGAGTTTCGCAGTGTTTCAATGTCGTAGTCCTTAACGTCAACGCCGCCTACAAGCACCTGCCCCTCGGAAACGTCGTAAAGACGGGGGATAAGCTGTACAAGGGTGGACTTCGAAGAGCCTGTGCCGCCGATAATTCCCACGGTTTCTCCCGATTTTATGTCAAGGTCAATATCCGAAAGGGCGTAGCTTCCGCTTTTCGCATAGGCAAAGGAAACGCCGCGGAATTTTACAGAGCCGTCCTTTACCTCCGTTACGGGAGAAGCAGGATTCGCAATATCGCTTTCCTCGTTAAGCACCTCGCATATTCTCTCCGCAGAAGCTCTCGCCATTGTGAGCATTACGAAAATCATTGACAGCATCATAAGGCTCATAAGTATCTGCATTGAGTAGGTGATGATTGTCATAAGCTCGCCTGTTGTAAGACTGCCGTCAACAACGATAAGGTGTGCGCCTACCCAGGAAATGAACAGCATACCGCCGTACATACAGAGCATCATAAGGGGTGAGTTGAAGGCAAGCACCTTTTCTGCGAAACTGAAATCCTTGTAAATATCTCCGGAAACCTGCCTGAACTTCTTAATCTCGTAGTCCTCTCTTACAAAGGACTTTACAACACGCATACCGGTTACGTTTTCCTGCACAACGTTATTGAGCTTGTCGTATCTCTTGAAAACCCGCTCGAAAACAGGGTGCGCGGTTTTCATAATGAAAAAGAGACCGATACCTAAAATCGGTATTACCGCAAGGTACACAAGTGAGATTGTGTGGTTGATGCAGAACGCCATAATAAGGGAGAAAATAAGCATAATCGGCGCTCTTACCGCAATTCTCAGTATCATCTGATAAGCGTCCTGAACCCTTGTTACGTCGGAGGTAAGGCGGGTAACAAGGCTGGCTGTTGAGAACTTGTCGATATTCGAGAAGGAATATTCCTGAACCTTATGGAACATATCCTTTCTGAGATTCCGTGCAAAGCCTGTTGAAGCGATAGCGCCCGCCTTTCCGCCGCCGAAGCCTGCCAAAAGGGAAAGCCCGCAGCAGAGAACAAGGCAAAGACCCACAATTACTATGTACTTAACGTCGCCCTGTCCGTCGTTTCCGTTGATGCCGTTATCAATAAGCAGCGCCATAAGGGTAGGAATAATTACCTCCATTACGACCTCGCCTATCATAAACAGCGGCGTCAATATCGAAACCTTCTTAAATTCCCGTATGCTTTTCGCAAGCGTTTTAATCATCGGTTTCATCCTTCCTTTCTTCGTTTTCTTCTATATTTTTCTTGATTTTGTCCATGACCTCAAAGAAAACCCTCTGTTCCTCGGGGGTAATTCCCTTAAGCATAAGCATATCGTAGCTGTCGAACTCGTTTTTTATTCTTTGGTGCAGGGCTGCCGCCTTATCGGTTACGACTATCCTTTTAAGCCTTGCGTCGTAGTCTACGGAGCGCCTTTCGATAAAGCCTCCCGCCTCCATAGAGCTTAAAAGCACGGAAACCGTTGAGCGGCGGCTTCCGAAGGCTGCCTCAATATCCCGCTGAAAAATGTCCCTGTCCTTATTTTCACAGAGATAGCGGATAATCTGACCCTGAGCCCTTGTAATCTCGTCGGAGAAGACCCCCGAATTATCGAAATGCCTTGAAATAAGATGACAAATCTGACGGATATGAAATGCAAGCAATACCTTTTCTGCCATAACTCCTCCTTTCCCGCAATTTATGCCAAATGTTAGGGTGCTAACATATTGTAGCAAATTCTCATAAAAATGTCAATACCGCTTTTGTGAAAATCTCACGAAAAATAAGGAAAGCCGTCCTTTAAACAGACTGCAAAAAGAAAACAAAAAACTTGTTTTTTCTTCCGTAACGTGCTATACTATATACATTATAATTTTACGAAAGAATGATAAAATGAAAAACTGGCAGATAAATACTCCCGATGAGCAGATTACAAAAAGCCTTATAAGCAGCACAGGGCTTAACCCCTTTATCTGTAAAATCCTTGCTTCAAGGGGCATAACCTCCCGTGAAGCGGCGGACGCCTTCTTCAACAGCGAGGAGCTTTGCGACCCCTTTGATATTCTGGATATGGACAAGGCGGTTAACGTTATTTCTGCGGCAGTTGAGGACGGGGAGAAAATCGCGGTCTACGGCGACTACGACTGCGACGGAATAACCGCAACCTATATGCTTTTCAGCTACCTTGAAGCTCTCGGAGCAGAGGTCTGCTGGTACATACCCGAAAGAAGCGAGGGCTACGGGCTTAATATTCCTGCAATAGAAAAGCTTCACGCACAGGGCGTTTCCCTTATCATAACCGTTGACAACGGAATTTCCGCAGTAAACGAGGCAAAGCGGATTTATGAGCTTGGAATGAGGCTGGTTATAACCGACCATCATCAGGTTCCCGAGATTCTCCCGGAAGCGGAGGCGGTTATCGACCTTCACCGCCCCGAGGATACCTCGGATTTCAAGCTGCTTGCAGGCTGCGGAGTTGCCCTGAAGCTTATAATGGCGCTTGAAGGGGACAGCGACAGTATACTTATGCAGTACGCCGATATTGCGGCAGTAGGCACAATCGGCGATATAGTTTCCCTTGAGGGAGAAAACAGGATAATTGTCCGCAAGGGGCTTGAATATATGAACCGCACGGAAAACTACGGTCTTTTGCAGCTTCTGCGGCAAAGCGGAGCAGAGGAGGACGAGGAAATAAGCTCTACCTTTATAGCTTTCTCAATCTGTCCCCGAATAAATGCGGCAGGCCGATGTAAATCCCCGAAAATCGCTATGGAACTTTTGCTCTGCAACGATATGAACTCTGCTTCCGCAAAGGCAAGGGAGCTTTCTGAAATAAATGCGGAGCGGCAGCGGATAGAAAACGAAATTGTAGCCGCCGCAGACAAAAAAATAAGAGAAAACCCCGACCTGCTCAACAAAAGAATACTTATAGTATCCGGTGAGGGCTGGCAGCACGGCATTATCGGGCTTACAAGCACAAAGCTGCTTCACAAGTACGGAAAGCCGAATATCGTTATATCAAATGAAAACGGGGAATGTCGCGGAAGCGCAAGAAGTGCAGAGGGACTTTCCCTTTACGACCTGCTCTGTGCCTGCTCGGATAAGCTCGTGCGCTTCGGCGGACATAAGAAGGCGGCGGGACTTACCCTTTCCCCCGACAAACTGGAGGAATTTACAGAGGCGGCTTACGACTACTGCGACAAGAATATAAAGCAGTCCGTTTGTGAAACCCTTTATGCAGACGCAGCTGTTACGCCTGCTGAGCTTACTGTCCCAAACGTTGAGCTTATCGAGAGGCTTGAACCCTTCGGCGAGGGAAACAGGCAGCCTGCATTTCTGCTTCAGAACTGCCTTATAAAGTCAAAGAAAAAGCTGAAAGACGGAAAATATATCTCCTTCGGCTTCGACTTCGGCGGCAGCGAATACCGTGCGGTTTACTTCGGCTCTACATACGACGCATTTCCCTTTAACGAGGGAGAAATGACGGATATTCTCGCTTCTCTCGAAATAAACGAGTTCGGCGGGAGCAGGAAAATAAGCGTGCGTGTACTTGATATACGTCCCGCAGGCTTTAAGCAGGAGCGCTTCTTTGCAGCGAAAACCGCCTACGAGGACTACCGCTGCGGCAGGGTTGACAAAGCTCTGCTTTGCCGTATGGCGCCTGACAACAAGGATATGAAGCTGGGCTACGATATTCTGAAAACCACAACAATCCTGTCCAAAGCCGAGCTGCTCGCCCACAAGGCGGGGCTTAACTGCTGCAAGTTCAGGATAATTGTTGACGTTCTCTGCGAGTTCGGGCTTGCGGAAACGGATTTATCAAAAGATTTCGTAAAACTTATTCCTGCGGCGGCAAAGGCAGACCTTTCTAAATCAAAAATTCTTGCAGCTCTTAACAAAAGCTAATCTATTTTTTATTGCAGGTATTGCATTTTCCGAAAATATATGTTATACTGTATCTTAGTAAATTTATTTGGAGGTATGCTATATGAAGCACATCAAGACAATAAACAAGGCTAATTTAAAGGAATCCGCTGTTAAGGGCGGCTGCGGCAAGTGCCAGACTTCCTGCCAGTCTGCTTGCAAGACTTCCTGCACAATCGCTAACCAGCAGTGCGAAGCTAACAAGTAATCCGGAAGGCTTCTATTTTTGACGCAGAAACGGGCGGCAAACCGCAGGGTTATACCTTACGGCTTGACTGCCCTGTATTTTTGAAAAAGCAAGAAAAGCATGAAAAGGAACGGTGAACAATGGGTTCTTTGATACATAGATTCAAGCAGGGCAAGGACTATATAATTCTTGACATAAACAGCGGCGGAGTGTACTCTGTTGATAAGATAGTCTACGATATGACAGGGCTTTTAACCCCTCCCCTGACCGAGGAAATGCCCGGGGATATAAAGGAAAGGCTTTCCGACTACTCCGAGGAGGAGCTTAAGGAGTGCTACGCCGAAATATACGAGCTTTATAAGGAGCAGGTGCTTTTCAGCGCCGACGAGTACAGAAAATACGCTGAAATGTCGGTAAAGGCGCCGATAAAGGCTATGTGCCTCCATGTTTCCCACGACTGCAACCTGCGCTGCAAGTACTGCTTTGCAGAAACAGGCGACTTTGGTACGGGCAGGAAGATTA